>CAUEKH010000395.1 GCA_959018155.1 uncultured Hungatella sp. | reverse complement strand
CCTTCGCCGCCAGATCCCAGTCCGAAACACAGCTGTACAGCAGATAGGGGAAATAGACGCCCGACAGCTTCTCAATCTGCGCCTCGCAGTAAAACGCGTTCGGCACATACCTTTTTTTCTTCATCCAGCTGTTAAATACTTCAACGGCATGGTCCCGGTCAATCCCAAAGGGAATGACGTAGTCCGGATTATACTCTCCCGTCAGCCTTCCGGACAGAATCACAGGGTTATGGCAGTAGTAGCAGAAGGTGGCGGCCGTCGTTCCGTCCGTCACAATCTCGGCTCCGCAGTTCGGACAGGTATAGAGGTACGCTTCGTTCTCCTCTTTCTCAGCGGAAGCAGTCTCCGGCCGGATTGTCTCCAGCTCTTCCTGCGTAAAATCGGAGAGGCAGTATTCACAGGAATATTTCTGCTTCTCCGGATCGAAATGCAGACCGCCCCCGCAATTTGGACATTGATACGTTATCGTCTCACTCATGGTCTTGGTTTTCCACACTCAGAACAGAATTTTCCTTTGTTGACAGTTCCACATTCACAGGTCCACGGCGTATTGGGCCCCGGCTTCCCACACTCGGAACAGAATTTTCCGGTATTGATCTGGCCGCAGCTGCAGGTCCAGGAGGCGGGGGACTGGGTCGGCGCCGGGCCATTAGAAGGCTGGGTTGGCTGGAAGCCGCCTGCAGCCATTGGCTGAGCCTGGGTTGGCTGGAAGCCGCCTGAAGGGGCCGCCTGGCCCTGGTTCGCCTGCATCTGGTTCATCTGCATCTGATTCATCTGCATCTGCTGAAGATTCGCGCCAGATGCCGCTCCCATGAATCCGCCTCCGGCATTCATTCCGGCCCCCATTCCCATAAATCCGGCCATGGCCCCGTTTTTGTTGCCTCCCGCGGCTTCCATGCCCCGGGCCACCGCGCCCTGCACGTAACCTTCCCGGACGCCCGGGTCGCTCAGCATGGCGCCCTGGTTTCTCATATGAATCAGATTCTTGGACTCCTCATCGTAGGAAATGCTGGCAATTCCCACCGACTGAATCTCCATGCCCCTGGCCGCCCGCCACTGGTCATCGAGAGTGTCAGCCATGTAGTTTCCCAGTTCCCGCCCTTTCGACGCCACATAGGAGATGCGGATTCCGTCGGCTGACATCTGGTTGATGGAGGATTGGAGTGCCTCTAAAAATTCAGACAAATACTGCTCATTGATATCGTCCACATCCACCCGGGAGACATTTTTCGGGATCGCTTCCGCGTAAAATAAAAGCGGGTCCGTCACCTTGATGGAATACGTTCCGTGGGCTCTTAAGAACAGTTCCGCATTGTAAAACTGATCAAAGTAATTGATCGGGCTGCGGGTGCCGAATTTGATGCCCTTGATTTCCTGGAGATTGATAAAACAGACCTTCTGCTTTGTCGGAGTCCCACCGCCGTAGCGCACCCGGTCGAAAGTTTCGTTCAGTGCTTCTCCAAACTGACCGTTGAACAGAGACGGAAGGGAAGAATTCTTTACCGTGTAATACCCCTCTTCAGCCGAATAGTCAATGACTCTGCCGCCATCGGTAATCATCATAAACTGATTGGGATATACATGGATCACAGATCCGTCCGATACGGTATTGTCCATCCCCTTCGTATTGGAACCTCTGCGGATTTTCACTCCGTCTGTAAATACTGTCTGTTCCCCCATGTCTCCGGCTTCTATGACTTCCAGCCACTGGTCGGCCAGCGAACCGCGGATTGCGGTGGTCACTGCTTTTATAATTCCCATATCAAATTCCTCCTGTCTCTGTTCCGGTTTATATTTTAAATATACGGTTTACCTGTTTTCATTCAGTCGACTGCCGCTTCCCGCATCATGGCAATCTCTCTGGCATATCCGTCCAACTCATTTGGCGTCTCCAGATAAAATGGCAGATTTTTAAGGGCCGGATGGGTTACCACCCGCTTCAGCGCATCGGCTCCGATGCAGCCTTCCCCAATCTTTGCGTGGCGATCCTTATGGGCTCCCAGCGGATTCAGGCTGTCGTTGAGATGGATGGCTTTCAGCCTGCCCAGTCCGATAACTCTGTCAAAGGTATTCAACACCCCATCCAAATCTCCCACAATGTCGTAACCGCCATCCCACACATGGCACGTATCGAGACATACCCCCATATGCTCAGACAGGCTGACCCGGTCAAGGATTTCCCGAAGTTCCTCGAAACAGCGGCCCACCTCGCTCCCCTTTCCCGCCATGGTTTCCAGAAGAACGGTCGTCTGCTGTCCCGGCTCTAAAATCTGGTTCAGCATATCCGCAATGAACGCGATCCCCGCTTCCGCCCCCTGTCCCACATGGCTTCCGGGGTGAAAATTATAACAGTTTCCCGGCGTATACTCCATACGCCTCAAATCATCCTTCATCGTATCCCTCGCCAGTTCCCGAAGGTGCCCGTCAGCCGAACACGCATTTAAAGTATACGGGGCGTGGGCTAAAATCCTGTTGATGCCGTGTTCCCGGGCATATTCCAAAAATGCGTCCACATCCGCCGGATTGATGGCCTTCGCCTTCGTCCCTCTCGGATTTCTCGTAAAGAACTGGAATGTATTGGCTCCGATCTTTACCGCATCCTTTCCCATGGCCAGGTACCCTTTCGAGGATGATAAATGGCTTCCAATTGTTAACATAAAACCTCCCATCTAAGAGTCTAAGACTGGCTTCCCGCCACCGGGGTCACCGCCCGGGCCGGCTGCTTCTCTCTCTGACTCCTGATTCTTTTCTTCTTCAGCGGATTGATGGCATAGATGGCAATTAAAATGAAAACTACGGATAACAGCAGCTGAATGAGAATGCTGATCACCACCCAATGATCCATCACAAAATTTTCCGGATGAGGGCCGAACCACCGGCTTAAACTCCCCATAACCTGATTATCCCCGGTCTGGCCGTTAATCATGACATAAAAAGTCGCCACCGGATTTAAAAGAAGCAGATAGAGGAAGCCACCGGAATTAGCCTGCTCCGCCATATTGGAAACGGAGGTGGCATATGTATTATTGACATTCATTCTGGCTACCGACAGGGCGAATACATTGACCGCGTATGTCCCGGCCGCAATCAGAATCAGAACGCCGTACGTCACAACGGTAGCGAGCGTGGAACGCTTAAAAATCGAGGAAAAGCAGATTCCCATACTGCCCGATAAAAGGGCTACGGCCACATAGCACATCAGCAGCAGAAATACGTCGTAAACAGTAATTCCGCCATAGACAAATGACACGGCCAGCAGCGGAAAACTCGACACAATCAGGATGAACATGGTGCCAAATGAGGCGGACAGCTTGCCAATGATAATATCCTCCGGCTTCCAGGTTGTCGTCAGAATCAGCTCGAGAGTCTGACTCTCCCGCTCCCCGCTGAC
>CAUEKH010000394.1 GCA_959018155.1 uncultured Hungatella sp. | reverse complement strand
AGCCGCCTGGAAATAATTCCATGGACCGGCAATCAGGTGCTGGATACGTTATTAAATCATGCCAGAAACCGTGCAAATGAAAATGGAATTCACGTTACAATCCAGACCGACGCGGTTCACATGAGCCGCATGGATGATAAAGATGTCTGCTGCCTTTTTGCCAATCTGCTGGACAATGCGGTGGAGGCGGCGAAAAAAGCGGGAACAGCGCAGAATGCAGAGAGCCGCTGGATTCACATAAAGCTGAGAAAGGCAGGGGAAATGGTATTTCTGGAACTGGCTAATTCTTCCGCCGCGGCGCCTGAGAAGAAAGGAAAGTATCTGGTTACGTCAAAGGCTGTAACGGCCGGACATGGGCTTGGAATAAAAAGTGCGGAGCGGGTAGTACAGAAATATGACGGGACGATGGAATATGAATACGGGGAAGGGGTATTTACGGTATCGGTGACATTTTTCAGTGGGATGGCGTGAGACTGGGAATGGCTGCCTTTTTCTTTTGACAAGTCGAGATATCGTTAGAAATTTATCAAAAACCTTATTGCAGGTACAAAGTTTATTTTGTATAATAAAGATAGATAACTGCCGTATTTTTCTAAAAGGATTGTATAAAATGATAAAATTGACGAATCTTGACGTTAAAAAAATGACGATAGGTCAGATGGCAAAAATGAACCATATCTCGGAACAGACGCTGCGTCTCTATGACCGGGAAGGGCTTTTATCGCCTGTGGGGCGTGATGAGAAGAATGGATACCGCTTTTACGATATCCGCCAGAGCGCCCAGCTTGATATGATTCAGTATATGAAAGCGCTGGGGATGCCGCTGAAGGAAATTAAGCAGCACATGAAGAAATGGGATACCGGGCGCTTAAAGCAGCTGCTGGTGGAAAACCGTGAGGCTGTTGATCGAAAGATTGCGGAACTGAACTTACAGAAGCGGGCCATTGAGCGGACCCTGGAAAGTTATGAGCGTTATGAGTCGGCGCCGCCGGACGGTTCGATTGTACTGGAATACATTCCGAAGCGCCAGATGTACGTGACCAACACGAAAATCAACTTTTATGACTATGAGATCGATGAATATGAACGGATTCTGCGCAATTTAAAGGAAGATATGATTGCTCACTCGATTTCCCCGTTCTATTTTGCCAACGCGGGGACGATTCTGAAACGGGAGAATTTCATGAAAAGACACTTCTATTCCACAGACGTGTTTGTTTTCGTGGATCGGGAGTACGTGGATGAGGAACTGATTACCGTCATACCGCCAGCGTCGTATCTCTGTATCTACTGCGACCGGTTTGAGAAAGAGAAGGAATATATTGACCGCCTGCTGGCGGAGATAGAGGAAAAACACTATACCGTGACCGGCGATTATATCTGCGAGGTGATTGTGGAAATGCCTCTCGACTATACGGAACGCGGCATGTTCTTACGGCTTCAGGTGCCGGTCCGCATGGGCGGCGCTTAATTGGTTGAAGCAGCAGGATTCTTTGCGGCAAATCAAAAAAAACCTGCGCACGGAAAGCATAAGAAACCGCGCCATAATTTGGCAATCCTGCTCAATAGACCTGATACCGTGTATAAGCCTTATAATTAAGCCATAATAAAGCAGTAGACAGGGAGAACGACTCCCGAAGTTGTAACTTGTCAAAACATTTTTCATGAAAGAGAGGAAATGGTTTTATGATGAATTACGAGAAGATTCGTGTGGTACAGTATGGCTGCGGTAAGATGGCAAAATACATTCTCCGCTATTTATATGAGAAGGGCGCGGAGATTGTGGGCGCAATTGACGTGAATCCGGAAATCGTCGGGATGGACGTAGGTGAATTTGCGGAACTGGGATTTAAAATCGGCGTTCCGATCCGTGACGACGCGGATGCTGTCCTTGACGAGTGTGACGCCGATATCGCGGTTGTGACGCTGTTCAGTTTTATGGATGACTGCTACGCGCATTTTGAAAAATGTGTTTCCAGAGGCGTCAATGTTGTGACTACGTGTGAAGAAGCTATTTATCCGTGGACCACATCCGCGGCGATTACGAACAAGCTTGACAGAATGGCAAAGGAGAACGGCTGCACCATCGTCGGAGCCGGTATGCAGGATATTTACTGGGTCAACATGATTGGCTGCGTGGCAGGCGGCGTTCACCGGATTGATAAGATCGAAGGCGCTGTCAGCTACAATGTGGAGGACTACGGCCTTGCGCTGGCGGAAGCCCACGGCGCGGGCATGACGCCGGAGGAATTTGAAGAGAAGATTGCTCATCCGACCACCTTAGAGCCGGCTTACGTATGGAACTCCAACGAGGCCCTCTGTAACAAGATGGGCTGGACCATCAAGTCCCAGTCCCAGAAATGTGTTCCGTATTTCTATGACAAGGATTTATACTCCGCAACGCTTGGTAAGACGATTCCGAAGGGAAACTGCATCGGCATGAGCGCTGTTGTGACGACTGAGACGTTCCAGGGACCGGTGATCGAAACCCAGTGTATCGGCAAGGTTTACGGACCTGATGACGGAGATATGTGTGACTGGAAGATTATCGGTGAGCCGGATACCACATTCTATGTGACGAAACCTGCTACGGTTGAGCATACATGCGCTACCATTGTAAACAGGATTCCGACTATTTTAAATGCACCGGCCGGTTATATAACGGTTGAGAAGCTGGAAGCGGTACAGTATATGACGTATCCGATGCATATGTATCTGGAGGATTGACCAACAGACGGAAGATGAGAAGCTGACGCAATAGATAATGAAATCATAAAATGAGACAGCCGGATGGCAGTTTTTCCTGGAAACTGCCATCCGGCTTCTCTGCGTTTTAAAACAGCAGGTTACATGTAAATGAAATCCGATATTTTCGGGCCTTTGCAAAACAGAAAAATCAACTTGACTTATTGATACAGTCCGGGTATGGTAATTAAGAAATGATGAGTTGAGGAACAAAGGAGAACGAGAAACAGCTATGAAATTTTTAGAGAAACACCCCATGATCATGATTGTAATTGGAATTATCGGCATTTCCCTGTCGGCGATTTTCGTCAAGTATTCCGAAGCGCCGTCTGTGGTGACGGCCGCATACCGGCTTCTGTGGACGGTAGTTTTGATGACGCCTGTGGTTTTGGCGAAACCGGCTGTCCGGAAGGAGCTTCGGGAGACGGAGAGGAAGACGGTGGCGCTCTGTGCGGTCAGCGGTATCTTTCTGGCACTCCATTTTACATCGTGGTTTGAATCGTTAAATCAGACGTCGGTGGCCAGTTCCACGGCAATTGTGTGTACGGAGGTTATCTGGGTGGCGCTTGGATTTACCATATTTTTAAAAGGAAAGATAGCAAAGGGGGCGGTGGTCAGTATTGTTATTACTGTGGCAGGAAGTCTTCTGATTGCGC
>CAUEKH010000393.1 GCA_959018155.1 uncultured Hungatella sp. | reverse complement strand
TGACAAAATAATTTTCAAAACCTGCCGAAAGTACTTGACTTTTGTTAGCAGGTTTATTTGCGCTGCCAACCACCGTCATGATGATTGTCATGTCATTATACACCATCATCGACGGATTTTTCGTATCCCGCTTCGTTGGGACCAACGCATTGTCTTCCATCAACATCGTATATCCGGCAATCAATATCGTGCTTGGAATCGGGGTCATGCTGTCCACGGGAAGTAATGCCATCGTTGCGAAAAAAATGGGGGAGGGAAAACCGGAGGAGGCCAGAGCTGCCTTTACCGCCATCTTCTGTCTCAATATCGGCTTCGGAATTGTTATCGCCCTGCTGGGAAATCTCTTCGCCGCACCGATTTCCCGTCTGCTGGGGGCCAGCGATATTCTGATGGCCGACTGCATCACTTATTTAAGATGGCAGCTGGGATTTGCCCCTGCTTTTATGCTGCAGCTTTTGTTCCAGATGTATTTTATCACGGAAGGCCGGCCGGGAATCGGCCTGTTTCTGACGCTTCTCGCAGGGATTTCCAACGCTGTTTTGGATTATGTGCTGATCGTACCTCTGGAACTGGGCGTGGCCGGCGCGGCAATCGCCACCGTGACAGGATATGTGATTCCGTCGGTTTTCGGAATTATCTATTTTCTCGTATCGAGAAAAGCGCTGTGGTTTGTTAAGCCCAGGCTTTCTTTTGCAGAATTGAAAGAGACGTGCCTTAATGGTTCCTCTGAGATGGTGACGAATCTATCGTCCGGCATCATCACATTTCTGTTTAATTTACTGATGATGTGGTATGCGGGCGAGGATGGGGTGGCTGCCATCACCATCATCCAGTACTCCCAGTTTATGCTCAATGCCCTCTATATGGGCTACGCGCAGGGAGTCTCCCCCGTCATCAGCTACAACTACGGCTGCAAAAATCAAACGCAGATGAAGCAGGTTTTTAAAAGCTCCATGTACTTTATCGGCGTGACTTCCCTGATTGTTTTTGGTATCGCACAGTTCGGGGGAAGTTATATTGTAGAAATATTCGCACGCCGGGGGACTGCCGTTTATGAACTGGCGCGCCACGGATTTCTGATATTTGCATTCAGCTACTTATTTTCCGGCGTCAACATCTTTTCATCGGCGCTCTTTACGGCGCTCTCGGACGGAAAGGTGTCAGCCATTATTTCATTTGTCCGGACTCTGTGTCTGATTGCTGTCTGCCTCATTGTCATGCCCATGATACTCGGGCTGGACGGCGTCTGGCTGGCAGTTCCCGTGGCGGAAGCCGGAGGACTCGCCCTCTGTATCTGGTTCCTGAAGCGGTATCAGAAGGTCTACGGATACCTTTAAACGTGTGAAAACAATCAGAAGCGCCGCCTCCACGGCCAACAGGACGGAGGCGGCCAATGATATTTCCACCTCCACATCCCACTCGGATAGAGGAAGCATGGCAATTTGAAGGAAATTGTCCCGCACCTGCTCATATTTCTGTGTGTAAAATTCAAAGTCCGACCATTTTGTCGGAAGAAAATCCCCGGGGAAATGAAACCCTTTGATAATCAGAAAAACAGCCATGCCTGCCATGGCTGACTGCACCGCAAACCAGATGATTTTTCCATGTCGTTCCCGGATCTTTTCCCATCTGAAATTATTTCTGAAGTTCACCCGCAGTCCGCGCCAGACAACGAAAAGCAGCGCAAGGGCCGGGATTATCTCCATCATTCTCACGATTGCACTAAAAAAACTTCCATCTATCACCGTGCGATTATAAGGAAATCCGTAGCGCACCATCAGTTCTTCTGTCTTACCAGCTATGTTTCTTCTGGATTCATAGGAAAATGACAGATTTTGATAGAAACCCGGTTCCGACAGCCCGGAGGAGAGGATGACTAACGGATGGCGATCCGCAGTCACTCCCCTGATTATGTAACGCCGTCCATTGACCCGAATCCACTCTCCCACCACATCCACCGCTCCAAAAAGCTTCCACGCCACCCTGCTGCTGATAATACAGCCCTCTTTATCATCTGCGTAACCGTAGCTGCCCGCCACCAGACGGTCCTTCACCACCTGGCTCATATCGCCCTTTACCACAAGATTCGTCGCCGTCTCTTTCGTGGAAAGGGACGGATTCTCCACCTCCACACAGTACTCGATATTCCAAGCCGCCAGATTCGGAAATCCTCCGTTTTCCTCCCGCCTTCCCTCTGTTTCCATCAAATCTAAAAGTTCCGCGTCTATGCCGTCCCTCTGGTACCTGACCTGCACCTCTCTTTCATAAAGCAGAAGCTTCTGCCCGCTCATCCAGGAAAGCAGCCAGAAAACAGCTGCCACCGTCAGAACAGCCAATGCCTGATATCTGAAATACTTCTTTTTCATGTGTCACTCCTCCGAAATCCTGACGCGGTCCCCGGCGCTTATGATTTTACTGCTCCCCGTGATTATCCGATCTTCATTTCCAAAGGCTCCCTGCAGCGCCGCCGACGTGCTGCTCTTTTCCAGCACTTCCACCGGCACCTTCACCGCTTTCAGTTCTTCCCCCAGGATTGTCTTATCCGGTTTCACCACCAGGATATAATATCCCTGGCTGTCCTGACGCAGGGCGTTAATGGGGACCACCCTGTCGTACGGCTCAGACTGGAGGCTGATGGTATATGGCGCCACCGCGCCCGCCGCTCCGATTTCCTCCTCCGTTGTGGCTGTAAAAACCGCATTTTCCCCCTCTGTGAGAAAATCAATCGTCTCCACCACCGCCTTCCACGGCCGATCCGTATCACCGTACTGAAGCGTGAGCGGTGTCTGGCTCAGAATCATCTGCGCCATCTTTTTATCCATGGCGCCCTGGTAGAGAAGCGCGCCGTCTCCCACCGAGACGACCTCTCCTCCGCCTGCCGTCTTACCGGCTTCCACCCCCATCTCCGATACAATTCCGTCTTTTTCGGCCAAAACAGCTCCGCCCTTCTCTGCCAGCGCGTTAATCCGCGCCAGTTCCTCTTCTGTCTCCTGTCTGTCAAGCTGTGCTTTTCTGATTTCGAAATGGTTCGACTCATCCTCTCTCTCTTTTTCCGCCCTTGTCCCGGCATCTCTCACTTTTGCATTGGCCACCGCCTGTTCAGCCGCAGTAAATGCCTCCTGCAGATCCCTCACGCTCCGCTCTCCAGCCTGAATCTGCGCTTCCACCGCCTCTGCGGACGCCTCATAGCCATTTTTCAGAGACTCTGCGGCCGTCCGCCTTCCGCTGCTCACATCTCCGTAATCCTCCTCTGCCGCGCGAAACGCCGCCTTCGCCTCGTCGACCGCCATCTGCTGTTCTTCCTTTACCAGTTCCAAATCCTCTCTTGCCCGCTCCAGCTTTTTTTCCATTTCAGCAAGTTCCGCCTCGGAAGCCCCCTCTTCCTCCAGCCGCCCATACGCTTCTTCCAGG
>CAUEKH010000392.1 GCA_959018155.1 uncultured Hungatella sp. | reverse complement strand
CGTGACAGCAGGCGGAACAGCCCTTACAGCCGTCGCACTCTACCTTTACCATGTCATTTAATCCGTATAATCTGCCGTCCGATATCTCTTCAAAACTGGCATTTCTGCGCATGGAACTCCCTCCTCAGCCTTCCCATAAGATAATCTTCCCGGCTTTCTGCGACTGCGGAACCAGAATAATTCTCTGATTGGATGAACCTTTAAAGCGGAGTTTCAAATCTTTCTTCTCCGGTTCAAATCTGCCGTCTACCAGGACGTCAATGCAGTTTAAAAGCGGAAGCGTCTCCTTCTGGTTCGGAACCATTTCCCCTAAAATTTCTTTTTCATAATCGTATCCGGTGTAGCACCAGATTGTCTTTTCCGGAAAGCGCGATTTCACCCTGCGGGCCAGGGCGAGAACCGTTTCCTGGTTGGCCGGGTGGAACGGTTCCCCTCCTAAAAGGCTTAACCCCGCAATATAGCTGTGATCTAAGTAAGACAGGATTTCCTCTGTCGTCTCCTCCGTGTAAGGCGTGCCGTAATGAAAATCCCACGCTTCTGAATTAAAACACTCCTTACAGTAATGGGTGCAGCCGCTGACGAACAGCGAGACCCGCACCCCGGGTCCGTTGGCCACATCGGTAGGCTTGATTGCTGCGTAATTCATTTTTCTAAATGCCTCCGTCTTACAGATGAAGGACTCTCGATTTAATCTCTTTCGTCTTTCCGGTGTTCCAGAAATTCTCCCCGAGATAACCGCACGTTCTTCTCGTCACGTTCATCTTGTCTTTATCCTTGTTATGGCACTGCGGGCACTCCCATTCCATATCGTCGTTGATGATGATTTCCCCGTCGTAGCCGCACTCCTGGCAGTAGTCGGACTTCGTGTTGAACTCCGCATACTGGATGTTGTCGTAGATGAATTTCACCACTTCCTCCATGGCCTCCAAATTCTTCTCCATATTCGGAACTTCCACATAGGAAATAGCGCCGCCTGAGGAAATCTTCTGGAACTGGCTCTCAAATGTAAACTTGGAAAATGCGTCAATCTTCTCCCTGACATCCACATGGTAGGAATTGGTATAATACCCCTTGTCCGTCACATCGGCAATCTCACCGAAACGCTCTCTGTCGATTCTTGCAAAACGGTAGCAGAGGGATTCTGCCGGCGTCCCGTATAAGCCGAAGCCAAGCCCCGTCTCCTCTTTCCACTGTTCCACCGCATCCCTCATGCGGTTCATCACGCGCAGGGCGAACTCTTCTCCCGCCGGTTCTGTATGGCTGACGCCCTTCATCAGCTTCGTCATCTCGTAGATTCCGATATAGCCCAGGGAAATGGTGGAGTAGCCGTTGTGAAGCAGCGGGTCGATCTTCTCCCCCTTCTTAAGCCTTGCAATGGCCCCGTACTGCCAGTGGATCGGGCTGACATCGGATAAGGTCCCTTCCAGCGCCTTGTGCCTGCACATCAGCGCCTCATAGCAGATATTTAACCGCTCGTCGAGAAGCTTCCAGAAAACTTCCTCGTCGCCATTTGCCAGAATCGCAATCTGAGGCAGATTTAAGCTTACAACGCCCTGATTGAAACGGCCTTCAAACTTGTAATTTCCATTTTCGTCCTTCCAGGGAGATAAGAAGCTTCGGCAGCCCATGCAGCTGAATACATTTCCCTCGTAATTCTCCCTCATCTTTTTTGCGGAAATGTAGTCGGGATACATGCGTTTGGAAGAACAGCGGACTGCAAGCTTCGTGATATAGTCGAATCTGCCGCCCTTTAAGCAGTTGTTCTCATCGAGAACGTAAATCAGCTTCGGGAATGCCGGAGTCACGTAAACGCCTGCCTCATTCTTGATTCCCTCCAGCCTCTGACGCAGGATTTCTTCCACAATCATGGCATTTTCTTCAATATACTCGTCGTTCTCGTCAAGGTATAAGAAAAGGGTCACAAATGGCGCCTGGCCGTTGGTCGTCATCAGCGTGTTGATCTGATACTGGATCGTCTGAACGCCTGATTTCAGTTCGTCTCTTAAACGGATCTTTGCCATCCGCTCTACGCTCTCACCGTCCAGAGTGTCGCCGAATTCTTCGCGAATCTGTCTGTGGAACTTCTCGCTGCTCCTGCGGAGATATTTTCCCAGATGCCTCATGTCCACGGACTGGCCGCCATACTGGTTGCTGGCGACCGCGGCGATAATCTGGGTCATGACCGTACAGGCAACCTGGAAGCTCTTCGGGCTCTCAATCATCTTCTCATTCATGACCGTGCCATTGTCTAACATGTCCTCGATATTGATGAGACAGCAGTTAAAAATAGGCTGTACAAAGTAGTCCGCATCGTGGAAATGGATGGCCCCCTGCTCATGAGCCATGGAAATCCGCTCCGGCAGAAGCATACGCTTCGTCAAATCTCTCGACACTTCCCCTGCAATGTAGTCTCTCTGGGTGGAGGCCAGAATCGTGTTCTTGTTGGAATTCTCCTCCGCCAGTTCCTTATTCTCATTCCTGATTAATTTTAAAATGGATTCGTCCGTCGTATTCGCTTTTCTCAGAAGCGCACGCTGATACCGGTATATCATATACTTTTTGGAAAGTGTGTACTTGTTCTGCTCCACCAGACGCTGCTCAATCATGTCCTGGATCGACTCCACGCTGATCACGTCTCCTGCCTGCTGCTCCACATCGGTCAGAATGCCTTCAATCACTTCCTCTTTCGCCTGCTCTCTGGCTTCCACCTCTGCATTGGCCTTCTGAATGGCCTTCACAATCTTCTCCCTGTCGTAGTCTACGATTCTGCCGTCACGTTTCTGAACCTTTATCATGTTATCTGCTCCTTAATTCACTCTATATTTAGCATATATTTTATTTTGCTCACCAGATATTGTGCTTTTCAATTATACAACAGATATGGAAAATGTAAAGAGGGGATTTCTAAATTTTTACTTTGCGGGGAAGGGGAAAGTGTGATATACTAAATACCAGTACTCTATATTTCTCATATATCATTCCTGCGGCGTATCGCCGGGCATTTTCCCAAAAAGATTGTGTTTAAAATAAAGACTGTACACCCCTGGAACAGTTAATTTATTGCATTGTATCATTTAGTATGTTACAATGTAAAAAAAGTGTTACAAGATAGAGGGGACTATATGAGACAGATGATTGAAAGATTACTTCACATTCCATGCGAAGTAATGGATTATACCGATTTTAATACACTGCCGTTGTTCTTACGTGGAAGCTATCATATGGCTGTTGTGCATATCGCCGGGGTGCGTTTTCTCTGTGTGGCGCCAAAGGAGAAACTCAACCTTGCAGTCATGCGCAGGCACAGAACGAAACTGGTAGAACTCACAAATATGGAATGCGCTTTTATGCTGGAAACTGCGGTGCGGGCCATGGGAAACAGTATTGTGATTACCCTGGGCGGAACCATCATCT
>CAUEKH010000391.1 GCA_959018155.1 uncultured Hungatella sp. | reverse complement strand
TCGATTCCGCTTCGCTCCATCTCACTGCGGGCGTCCGCCCTATGCAGATGACTCCCCCGTGTCTTCCGCAAGTAAACTTGCAAGACACGTGTGAATCATCTGCGCACCGCGGAACTGCTATTCGGCATAGTACATATCCAGATATTTATCGTCGATTCGTTTCAGCTCGGTTCTGGGCAGCATGCGGAGGAGTTTCCAGCCGATATTCAGTGTCTCTTCGATGCTGCGGTCGGTGTTGTATCCCTGGGATACATATTCCTTTTCAAACTCATCGGCAAACTTTGCATAAATCAAATCAACATCTGAAAGGGCCGCTTCTCCGAGGATAGTCATCAATTCCTTTGCATCCTTGCCCCGGGCGTAAGCCGCAAACAACTGATTCATGGTATTTGAATGGTCTTTTCTTGTCTTTCCTTCACCGATACCTTTATCTTTCAGACGGGACAGGGACGGAAGTACGTCAATCGGCGGATTCACACCTTTTCTGTAAAGCTCACGGCTCAGAATGATCTGTCCCTCGGTAATGTAACCAGTCAGATCAGGAATCGGATGGGTCTTATCATCCTCCGGCATAGTAAGAATCGGAATCATCGTAATAGATCCGATTTTTCCATTCTGACGTCCGGCACGTTCATACAGGCTGGCAAGGTCCGTATACATATATCCCGGATAACCGCGGCGGCCCGGTACTTCTTTGCGGGCTGCGGAAATCTCACGCAGGGCATCCGCATAGTTTGTAATATCCGTTAAGATAACAAGAACATGCATATCCTTTTCAAAAGCCAGATATTCAGCGGCAGTCAGCGCCATACGCGGCGTTGCGATACGTTCAACCGCCGGGTCATTGGCCAGATTCATAAACAGGACGGTACGGTCGATGGCCCCTGTCTCCTTAAAGCTGTCCACGAAGAAATTGGATTCCTCGAAAGTAATACCCATAGCCGCAAACACAACGGCAAACTTTTCATCCTTACCGCGAACCTTAGCCTGTCTGGCAATCTGTGCAGCTAATGCCGCATGAGGCAGACCGGATGCAGAGAAAATCGGCAGTTTCTGTCCGCGCACCAGCGTATTCAGACCATCGATAGCAGAAACACCGGTCTGGATAAATTCATTCGGGTAACTTCTCGCCGCCGGGTTCATCGGCAGACCATTGATATCCAACCGTTTATCTGGAAGAATCTCCGGACCATCATCGATCGGCCGGCCCATACCGTCAAATACACGGCCAAGCATATCCCCGGAAGCTCCGAGTTCCATACTTCTTCCAAGGAAACGCACTTTACTATTCGAAAGGTTGATGCCGGTAGAGCTTTCAAAAAGCTGTACCAGTGCATCGGTTCCGTTGACCTCCAGAACCTTGCATCGACGTGTCTCCCCATTGGCCAGTTCAATCTCGCCCAATTCGTCATAGGTAACACCTTCGACGCCCTTTACCAACATCAGCGGTCCGGCTACTTCTTGTATCGTTCTATATTCTTTTGGCATTTAGAAGTCCTCCCTTCCGCATACTTCTTTAATCTGTTCGTCCAGAGTATTCATTACATTCTCATACTCGGCATCCAGTTTTTCTTCAACGATGTATTTATATCGGCCAATCTGTTCACGTACCGGCATCTTGATCAGGCCCTGCACGCTGGCCCCGTTTTTCAATGCTTCCATGGACTTGTCATAATAAGCAAGCACCAGGCGCATCATTAAAAGCTGTTTCTTCAATGATGTGTAAGTGTCCACATCGTGGAAAGAGTTCTGATGCAAAAAGTCCTCACGAATAGAGCGTGCCGCTTCCATCTTCAAACGGTCTGGTGCAGACAATGCATCCATACCGACCATCTGAACGATTTCATTCAATTCCGCTTCATCCTGGAGCAGCGCCATCATCCGCTGACGATCCTGCATCCATTCTTCGGATACATTTTTGTCAAACCATCCGGAAATATTATCCAAATACAGGGAATAACTGGTCAGCCAGTTAATTGCCGGGAAATGGCGCTTATAAGCCAGCGCCGAATCCAGTCCCCAGAATACCTTGACGATACGCAGTGTCGCCTGGGATACCGGCTCGGAAATATCTCCACCCGGAGGGGATACAGCGCCGATAACCGACAGGGCTCCCTCTCTGCCATCCTTACCCAGATTGATCACATGCCCTGCACGCTCATAGAACTGGGCCAGACGAGACCCCAGATAAGCCGGATAACCTTCTTCACCCGGCATTTCTTCCAGACGACCGGACATTTCCCGAAGAGCCTCCGCCCATCGGGAAGTGGAATCTGCCATCAGAGCCACCGAATACCCCATATCACGAAAATATTCGGCAATCGTTATGCCGGTATAAATAGAAGCTTCCCGGGCCGCCACAGGCATATCCGATGTATTTGCGATCAGAACCGTTCGTTCCATCAGGGATTTTCCTGTTTTCGGGTCCCTCAATTCCGGAAATTCATTCAAAACGTCCGTCATCTCATTACCACGCTCGCCGCATCCAATGTAAACAACGATGTCTGCCTCCGCCCATTTTGCCAGCTGGTGTTGAATAACTGTTTTACCGCTTCCAAAGGGTCCCGGTACGGCAGCTACGCCACCCTTGGCAATTGGGAAAAATGTGTCGACAACCCGCTGTCCGGTGATCAATGGCATGCTCGGCGGAAGTTTTTTCTTGTATGGACGGCCTTTACGCACCGGCCACCGCTGCATGAGCGACATCTCTTTATCACCATCGGCCGTCTCGATAACTGCTATGGTTTCTTCAACATTAAATTCTCCGGCTTTAATCTCTTTAATTCGTCCTTTGATACCATATGGAACCATGATCCGGTGCTCAACAACGCTTGTTTCCTGTACGGTACCGACGATATCTCCGTTCTCGACTTCATCGCCGACTTTCACTGTCGGAACAAATTCCCATTTCAGATGACGTTTCAACGACGGCACTTCAACGCCGCGCTTTAAGTTATTGCCGGATACCTTCATAATATCATCCAGCGGACGCTGGATACCGTCATAAATACTTTTAATCAGACCAGGGCCAAGTTCTACCGACAAAGGCATTTCGGTGGACTCTACCGGTTCGCCCGGTCCAAGTCCCGAAGTTTCCTCATATACCTGAATAGATGCCTCATCCCCGTGCATCTCAATAATTTCACCAATGAGCCGCTGACTGCTGACACGCACCACGTCAAACATATTGGCATCGCGCATACCTTCAGCGATAACCAGCGGTCCTGCTACTTTCTTAATTGTACCTCTACTCATTAAATGGATTCACCCACTTTCTAATTATTGCTGAAGATAATATCGGAACCAACCGCCTGCTCCACAGACTTCTTAACGCCTGCCACACCGGCGCCCGTATTCCCGGATATTCCCGGAATCTGAATAATGGCCGGAAGTACCTGTTCCCGATACTTGCTTATCTCATGGGCCAGC
>CAUEKH010000390.1 GCA_959018155.1 uncultured Hungatella sp. | reverse complement strand
CGTGATGGATGAACACCCGGTTCACATCGTATCCTGTTTTTAGATTGACAACGAGCCTGTTCTCGTCAAGAGGATAGCTCATCTGCTCTGAAGTCTTGTGATATACTGCTGAAAAATCCATATCTGTCCCCCCCCTTTTATAGCGCCGACCCGCGCATACCGCTGTCCTTTTCCAGTTTCTCCAATACCCGCAGGATCTCTCCCACACTCCACGCCTGAGCGAAACACCCTTTTGAGGAAACCGGCCGCAGCCCGTCATAGATTTCCGGAAGCTGGCCGGCGCATCCTTCCCGCAGAGCGCCCTCCAGCATTCTCAGCTGACGCTCTACCGTTCTCCTCGATTCCTCATCGTATCCGTGCACCTTCAAATACGCCAGATAGTACGCCCCCAGCGGGAATACCCAGACCGTTCCCTGATGGTACGCCAGGTCGCGTTCCAGCTGGCATCCGCCGTAATGCGGCTTAAACTGCCCATCCTCACACGCCAGGGTGCGGAGGCCATACGGGGTATACAATTTTTCATAAACCGTATCGGTCACCGCCCGCGCCTGCTCCATCGTAAGCATGGAATACGGCATGGACACCGCCCAAATCTGATTACATCGAATCTGGTTATCCGCCTTCGTCCCTGACACCACGTCTTTTAAGCAGCGGCTCTCCTCCAGCCAGAATTTTTCCTGGAAAGATTGTTTTACCTCCTCTGCCAGAAGGCCGTAATGATTCCGTGTTCCGTCTTTGCAGGAGACATTTTCCATCTCTCCCACAAGGGAAGCAAATTCTTCCATAATCTTTAAAGCATTGTACCAGTACGCATTGACCTCCACCGGTTTTCCATGGCGCGGCGTCGGCAGGATTTCCCCGACCCGAACGTCCATCCACGTCACCTGGTCGAACCCTTCCCCGGCCATTATTAATCCGTCGCTGTCCATATGAATTGCAAAATCCGTTCCTTCCCGGTAATACTTTATGATATTTTCCATCACTGGATAACACTCTTTCACAAATTCTGCATCCTTCGTGTACCCATAATAGAGATAGACCGCATTGATAAAGAGAAGCGCCGCATCCACCGTATTGTACATCGGCTCCCTGCCGCCCTCCGGAAATAAATTCGGCAGCAGTCCCTTCCTCTCAGCCTTCGCAAATGTCCGCAAAATGCTTTTAGCCGTCTCGAACCGCCTCACCGCCAGACAGCAGCCCGGCAGGGCAATCATGGTATCGCGGCCCCAGTCCTCGAAAAACGGATATCCCGCCAGAATCGTATCTCCGCCCGTGGATTCCCGCTTCGCGATAAACTGCGCGGCGCTTTTCGCCAGGGTGCGGGCCAGGGGAGAATGGAATCCGGAAGAATCAGCCAGGGATTTTCTGTATTCTCCGGCCTCCCGGATAATGGAGGCGGCGATTCCTTCCACCGTCTTCGACGCCACCTCCCATTCCCGCTCATATCTGTCTTCCATGGAGTACACAATCTCCAGCACCGTCTTTCCACCTGCCGGAACCTCAGTTTTCACGGTATGGTTTGCGGCCGCCATGCCGTGTTCCCTCCTGCCATCACACGCATCGTAGGCGTAGTAGTACGTCTCATACGTAAGCGGCAGATCGGAAACGTTTCCATTTGTGTTTAAAAAAAGCCTCATCCCCTCCGATGTGATTCTGTTTCCATCAAAGGTAAATAACTGTTTTTCCGTTAAATCTTCCCCTTTTCTTGTAAACTGCATAAAAGGGGTTACAGAAAAGATATACCCCATCCGGCTGGAATTGTCAATCTCATATCGGATGGCAACCGTATTTTCTCCCTGTTTTATGGCGATTTCTTTCACAATCTCGACGCCGGCCACATGATAGATCCACTGCGGACAATCCTCAAAGGAGAAACCGGAAAGATGGGTATAGCCATCCTCCGGGGCCCTCCTGTCGGCAAACTCCTGGCTGGAAATCCAGTAGCCGGTATGGCTGGAACCGGAAAAGCCGGAACTGGTATGGCTGGAACCGGTATGGTCGCAACCGGTATCGTCAAAACCAGTATCGTCGCAACCGGTATGGTCAAAACCGGTATGGCCGAAATCAGTATCGTCGCAACCGGTATGGCCGAAACCGGTATGGCCGAAACCAGTATCGTCGCAACCGGTATGAACGGCCACCTCTCTGTCAGCCGCCACAAGCCGTTCCGACAGCCGGTGAATGATATTATATCGAAGATTCGGCGCTCTCAGACACGCCATAAGAAGCGCATGGTCATTTCTGGAAGCTGAGCCAACGGCCGTGGCGGAAGAAAATCCGCCCAGGCCATTGGTCAGCAGATAACAGTTTTCCTGCCCGCGTTCCAGAGTTTTAAATTCCTGCAGTCCGTATACAAACCTCATACCCATTTAGTTCCTTTCCACTCACAAAGACTCATCCCTTACACTTCCCAGAATACCTGCCGAAACCGGCGCAAGCACGATCTTCTTCTGAACCACCTGGCAGTCATTTCTCCAGAGATTGCTGTCGTCATCCCGAAGCAGCCATCTCCATTTTCCGGGGGGAAGTTCGATTTCCACACTTTGCCCGGTGCTGTTATAGCCAACCAGCAGAGTCTCCCATTTATCCGTCATGGCACCATTTTTCTCCTGTCTCTCACCCGGATTCTTCCTCTCCCGGTTATTGACACAGAAGCTGACCACGCCTTCCGCCTCAATCCGCTTCCGGCCGATGCGTTTCCCGGCCTGATCCGACTTGTCACAGAGCCCCGGAAGACATTTTCGCAAAGCAATCAGTCCTTTATAATACGTCACCAAATCCTCAAATTCATACGCCCGTTTATAGTCGAGCCGGTTAATCTCGATAGGCGAACAGTAACTGTCCCCGATCCCTTCCTTCGTCCTGGCAAATTCCTCCCCCGACAGGAAGAAAATTCTGCCCTGGCAGGTAAAATAAATCGCAGCCGCCAGCCGGTACGCCTTCATCACCGCTTCCTCTCTCACGTAGAAATCTTTCTCCCTGCTCATCGAAAGAATCAGTTTATCCCAGAGAGTAAAATTATCATGGGCCGACACATAAGAGAGAATTCTCTCCGGCGAGCCGGGATTTAATGCCTCGCTGCCGTCACACCAGGCTGATACCGAGTGAAGAATCTCCTCTTCCAGCCCCGTACCACCATTGACAAATCCCGGTTCCTCCGCCTCAAACACATGGCCCTTGATGGCATCCCGGGTGTTGTCACAGAACATGCCAATCCGCGGAGATAAAAGCCTCTCATTCTCCTTTAACGCCTGGACAAATCCCATTTCCATGGCCGTGTCACTGCCCGCCCAGGGCTCCCCGTAAATCAGCTTTTCCCCTGGGCCAAACGCGTCATCTAACTCCTGCTGAATCCGGTTCATCAGCTTCGTGTCGAGAAGCCCCATTAAGTCAAACCGGAACCCGTCCATATGATACTCTTTCGCCCAGTAAA
>CAUEKH010000389.1 GCA_959018155.1 uncultured Hungatella sp. | reverse complement strand
AAATGGGCAGTACCCAGGAAGGGCTGTGTTTGATGAAGTAAAATACAGTCGATAAAAAGAATTTGAAATAGTGGCCTTTGTATAATCCCAGCAGTATCTTAAAAGCGTTGCCGGAGTGTTTCTGATAGCTTAACTGGAACGGATCGTTGTCGAAGGCGGTGTCGTAATCATCGACAGAACTGCCGTCTTGCTGCGCTGTCCCTTCCTCATATGATTGGAATGGTTCTTCCTGACAGGGCTTTTCCATAGTTTATTCCTCCTGATGTAAGTACTTTCATTCAAGAAACATTGTATGCCAGGGGAGGGGGAAATGCAAGAGGTTTTAGGAAAGACTGATAAAACAGTCAAAGCTGAACAGTCAGCCATAGATTGTTCCTGTGATACAAAAAAGAATAGCAATAAGATTCATTTTGGTGTATCATTATCTTGCAAAGAAGCTGTGAATCAGCGGTGGGTTGACACCTGAAATCTGATATATTTTCCGAACGATGGTGTCGGAGGCTGGCAGGCAGCAGAAAAACCTGATATTTTCCAGACACAGGAGCTGGAGGTTGGCAGACAACGGAAAAATCAACCACTAAAAGGGAATGTTTAGTGCTGCGGCATTAACATTCCCTTTTTAAATACTTAAGATTGGCAGGAGATGATTGTGGATAAAATACCCCTAATGACGCCCTCCCCATTTTAACATCAAAGGATCCTGACATTCTTCAAAACCCCAGTCTTAGCAAACTCCGTCCACTCACACACATTGACCGCATGGTCGGCGATTCGCTCTAAATACTTTGCGATCATCAGCAAATCAATACACTGGTCGGCATGGCCGTCCGGCTGCCTTAAGAGGTCTATGACATCATTTTTGACCTTGGCAAAGAGTTCGTCAACGATGTCGTCCTGTTTTTCAATGGCCCTTGCGGTTTCTGAGTCCTGGTTTATGAAGGCTTCGATGGAATTGCGGACCATTTCCCTGGCTGCCATGGCCATTCCGGGAATGTGGCGGACGACGTGGTAGACGTGTTCCCCGCGGATTCTCAAAATAAGTTCCGCAATATCGGAAGCGTGGTCGCCGATGCGTTCCAAATCGGTGACGACTTTCAGCGCGCCTGACACCACCCGCAGATCCCCGGCCACGGGCTGTTGTCTGAGAATCAGGGAGAGGCAGCGGGACTCGATAGCCCGTTCCAAATCATTGATATCCCTGTCGCCGCGGATAATATTTTCCGCTTTTTCGTAATCCTGGTCTTCAAAGGCGATGAAACACTGTTCGATGGAAGTCTCCACCATCTGCCCCATCTGCCGGATATCTTTATTCAGGATTGATAATTCGTGTTCGTAATTGATTCTGGTCATCAGCCAAACCTCCCTGTAATATAATCTTCCGTCCTTTTATCCTCCGGTGACGTGAAGAGTTTTGTGGTCGCCGCGTATTCAATCACCTCGCCGACCAGAAAGAATGCGGTGTAATCCGCGATTCTGGCCGCCTGCTGCATATTGTGGGTCACAATTGCCACCGTATATTTACTTTTCAGATCATCCATCAAGTCTTCAATTTTTAAGGTAGAAATGGGATCGAGCGCCGAGGTGGGTTCGTCCATCAAAAGTACCTCCGGTTCCACAGCCAGAGCCCTTGCGATGCAGAGCCGCTGCTGCTGGCCGCCGGAGAGTCCAAGCGCCGATTTTTTCAGTCTGTCAGAGACTTCATCCCAGAGAGCAGCACCCCTTAAACTCTTTTCCACGATGCCATCCAGCGCCGATTTGCTCTTAATCCCGTGAATTCGCGGGCCGTAGGCCACATTGTCATAGATGCTCATGGGAAATGGGTTCGGCTGCTGGAAGACCATCCCGACCTTTTTCCGGAGAAGCGTGGTGTCGACCCGCGGGTCATAGATATCCTCCTGATCCAGCAGAACTTCCCCTTCGATCCGGACGCCGGGGACCAGATCATTCATGCGGTTTAACGTTTTCAAAAATGTGGACTTGCCACAGCCCGAGGGACCGATAAACGCGGTGATGCGTTTGGCCGGCAGTTCCATGGAGATATCTTTTAAGGCGTGGTTGGCGCCGTAATAGAGATTTAAATGGCTGGTGGTTATTTTAACTGTACTGGTATTCATGAATTCCGGACCTCCGTATTGAATTTATGAGACAAATATTTCGCCAGGCCGTTGATGGCCAGGACAATAAGAAGCAGTACTGTGGCAATCCCGAAAGCCTGATCGTATTTGGCCTTCTGCATGGATAAATAGAGCTGGATGGTTAAGGTGCCGCCGGATTCTAATATTTTCCCAAAGAAGCTTTTGGGGAGTAAATAACCGCTTCCTGCGGTGAAGAGAAGCGCGGCGGATTCCCCCACTATCCGGCCGATTGCCAGAATCACGCCGGTTACGATTCCCGGCATGGCGCTGGGAAGCAGAATTGTTCGTATCATGTACCATTTGGTTGCGCCGATACCGAGAGCGCCGGAGCGGTAACTGTCAGGAACGGTCTTAAGCGCTTCCTGTGTGGTCCTTGTAATCAGCGGCAGAACCATGATGGAGAGCGTCAGCGCACCCGTTAAAATGGAGTAGCCCAGCTTCAGCGCCGTGCCAAAAAATACGTAGCCGAACAGTCCAAATATAATAGAGGGGATCCCGGAAAGCGTTTCTGTGGTAAATTCGATGGTTCGGACCACCCGCCCGGCCTTCGCATACTCATTTAAATAAATGGCCGCACCCACGCCAAGCGGTGTGGCGATAAGCAGCGTGATTACAACGATGTACAGCGTGTTGACGATATTTCCGAGAATTCCGAAGGTCCCACGGATCGTGCTGGGGACAGTGCTTAAAAACTCCCAGCTAATCTGAGGAATTCCACGCACCAACACGTATCCCATAATTCCGGCCAGTATGAGAATGGAGACAGAGGCACAGAGATTGATCAGGAAATTCAGAAAAATATCGGCGGGACGCGTCTGCCGGTGATAGATGCTGGAGACGATCACGGAATCCTGGTGTACCGGAATTGCAAATTCATTTGTCATGGGAATTTCCCCCTTTCTTTAACAGCCTGGTCAGAGAAATGTTGATGAGCATGATAAATACAAACAGCACAAGGCCGATTGTGAACAGAACCTGTTTGTGAAGCCCGGTGGAGTAGGACATTTCCGAGACGATGGCAGTGGTCAGGAAACGGACGGAATGAAATGGAAGCGGAATATTTACCGAACTTCCCGACACCAGGCTGATTGCCATGGCTTCCCCGATGGCGCGGCCGGTGCCGAGGACAATGGCGGTGATGATGCCTGATTTTGCAGCGGGAATTACCACATGGAAAATGGTCTGAATCTTCGTGGCGCCCAAAGCCAGAGAGGCGGTTCTCATTTCCGCGGGAACGGAACGGAGAGCCGATTCGCTGATATTGATGACGGTGGGGAGAATCATCAGCGCCAGCACCAGCACCGCGGAAACCAAGTGGGCGCCC
>CAUEKH010000388.1 GCA_959018155.1 uncultured Hungatella sp. | reverse complement strand
GGACAATTTCCTGACAGAAAGCGGGAAGGCAGGGGAGACATTTGAACTGTATATGGAGACGTATGCGGGCCACTACTACGCGGAGGCCCAGGACAGCGGCTGTTCGACAGGGCCGGTGCTTCCGGGGCTGTATGAGGATCAGGCGGTGGAAGGCCGCCGGAGATGTCTGGGAATTTCCACGTACGGGATCTGGGATGAGGACGCGTATCAGCTCTACATGGATGTGATGACGCTTAACAGCCTTTTGGAGGTCATTGACCAGGACTCCCTGCGCGCGGAAAGAATTGCAGAGGCGCTGGAAAAATTCACGCTTCTTGTGGATTTTGAGCAGGAGAAAGAAGCCAGAAGCGCCTCCTATCGGGCAGCCAGAGCCGCTCTTTCCCCGGTCCTGGAAGCGGAAAATGGATCCAGTATGCCGGAATTCAGCTGCATCGGCAACGCCCATATCGATCTGGCCTGGCTGTGGCCCATGGCGGAGACGAAGAGAAAAACGGCCAGGACATTTGCCGCTCAGCTTCGTCTGTTGAAGGAGTATAAGGATTACCGTTTTATCCAGAGCCAGCCGGCCTGTTACGAAATGTGCCGGGAATCATATCCGGCGTTATTTGAGGAAATCCGCCAGGCTGTTTCAGAAGGCCGATGGATTGCCGAGGGCGCCATGTGGGTGGAGCCGGATACCAATATGGCGGGAGGCGAGGCGTTAATCCGCCAGCTTCTCTACGGAAAACGGTATTATAAGGAAATGTTCGGCGTCGACAGCCGCCTCTTATGGCTGCCGGATACCTTCGGCTACACGGCCGCGCTTCCTCAGATTTTAAAGGGCTGCGGCGTGGAGTATCTGGTTACCCAGAAGATTTTCTGGTCGTATAATGAAGGGGAGCAATTCCCATATCACTACTTTAAATGGCGCGGAATGGACGGCTCGGAGGTGGTTTCTTTCCTGCCTACCAGCTATACCTACGGCACCAATCCGGCCGAACTGAACGGCGTTTGGAAGAAACGTGTTCAGAAACGGGATCTGGATTCGTTCCTCATTCCATTCGGATACGGAGACGGAGGCGGCGGTCCGACCAGAGATCATATTGAGTATCTTGAACGGCAGAAGAATCTGGAGGGCAGCGTGAAAACGCACATGGAAAGCCCGGTAGAGTTCTTTGACAGAATGGAAGAGAGAGGCGGCCCGGCCCATACGTATACAGGCGAGCTCTATTTTACGGCTCACCGGGGAACGTATACTTCCCAGGCGGCCATTAAGAAATGGAACCGCAGAAACGAACTGGCTCTGAGGGCAATGGAAATCTGGGGAAGCGCAGCTTTGGCTGTGGCGTCAAAGGGCGGCTGCCAGGTATCAGACTACATTTATCCGGTGGACCGGGCAGAGAAGCTGTGGAAGGAGACTCTGCTGAATCAGTTTCATGATATTCTTCCAGGATCCTCGATTGGACGTGTCTATGAGGAAGCGAGGGCTTCCATGGAACGCGCCTGGAAGGAGACGAAGGAACTTGGCAGAGAGGCGGCGGAGTCCCTGGTAAGCGACGGAACGGGAATCACCCTGTTTAACTCCCTGCCGTTTGAGCGGCTGTACCTGGCAGAACTGCCGGAATCCTATGGCGATGGGTGCGCAACTCTGGAGGGAGAGCCGGTTCCTGTTTATAAAGAGGACGGCTGCGCCATGGCGCTGGTATCCATTCCGTCTCTCGGTGCGGTTTCGCTTGTGCCGTGTGCGGAAACGGAGAGCGTGGAGAAGCCTGCCGTCTCTCTGACAGAGGAATCGGGTGGTTTCCTGCTGGAAAATGATAAACTCAGGGTTCGAATCGAAAGAAACGGTGAAATCACTTCCTGTATTCTGAAAGAAAATGAGAGGGAATTTGTCAAAGCGCCGATGAACCATTTCAGGCTGTTTAAGGATGTTCCGAGGAAATTTGACGCCTGGGATATTGATTCCAATTACGTGGAGCAGGAGATTGAAGGCGCCTTTGAGGGGGAGGCCCGGATTCTGCGCGGCGGTGGAGCGAAAGCGGTGCTGCACTTAGAGGGAAGAATCGGGAAATCCTCTTTGAAACAGGAGATTTCCCTGGAAGCCGGATCAGACAGGATAGAATTTGCCACGGAAGTTGACTGGCAGGAGATGCACCGCCTCTTAAAGGTGAGTTTCCCGACAACTGTCTACGGCGAAATGGCCATCAATGAGATGCAGTTCGGCTACGTGGAACGCCCGATGCACCGGTCGAGAGCCTTTGACAAAGATCGCTTCGAAGTATGTAATCACCGCTACAGCGCCGTCTGCGACGGCGGAAATGGCGTGGCCCTGTTAAACGACTGCAAGTACGGCATCAGCATGGAGGACGGGGCCCTGGAACTGACTCTCCTGCGCGCTGCCACGTGCCCGGAAATGGGAGCCGATCACGGAGTTCACCACTTTACCTATGGAGTAACCGCCTGGAAGGGAACGTTCCTGGAAAGTTCTGTTGTGAAGCAGGGATATGAACTCAATGAGAAGCCTCTGACCGTGCAGGGAATTACCAATCGGTTCTCCCTGGCAGAGGTGGACTGCGGTCACGTGATGATTGACACGGTAAAGCCGGCGGAAGACGGAAGCGGCGATCTGATTTTCCGGCTTTATGAATGCAAGAAAGCAATGGATGGAGCGGTCCTTAAAGTTCATCTGCCGATGGAACGGGCATGGATCTGTGATATGCTGGAAAATGAACTGGAGGAATTAGAGGTTTCGCAGGAAGAAGGCTGCGGATCCGTTAAACTGGAATTCCGGGCATTTGAAATTAAAACGGTGA
Organism: uncultured Hungatella sp.; assembly: GCA_959018155.1. Lineage (GTDB taxonomy): Bacteria > Bacillota > Clostridia > Lachnospirales > Lachnospiraceae > Hungatella. Next base: position 691 of record CAUEKH010000388.1, on the reverse strand, counting down.
GGGTTTCCCTACGGCTGGCATAGTTCCTCCACCTTCTCCAACACCAGCCCGATATATTCCGTCAGGGATAAATCCCCGCATCCTACTACGTAATGGTTGCATTTATTGACCGGAATCAGAAGCTTCTTTGCGCTGCACGAGCCGATGGCTTCTGCCATGCGCGGGGTGATTTCCCCGAGAAGGGAATTGGCGATGACGATTCCGATGGGGCCGATGATGATATCGGCGTCGCGGGCTGCCACCAGGACCGGATTTTCTCCCGTAGCGCCGGCATCGGCGCCGGCTTTTAACATGGAAGCGGTGGCAATGGAATTCGTTCCGATGGCTGTGATTTCCAGTTCCGGATGTGCTTTCTTCAGTTGCGCGATGACGCCGTGGCCCATTTTGCCGCCCTGACCGTCAATTACAATTATTTTCATGATTTTCTCCTGTTGGTATTTACGTTTTGTATTTTATTGTAGTATAATAGGGGGCAGAAATCAAGAGGAGGTACAACCATGTACGTAGAGAATAAGAACATACCGCTTACTGATTTGGGCGGCGGTGTCGTAAGAAAAGTGCTGGCATACAGCGAAAATATAATGAATGTAGAGCTGCATTTTGATAAAGGCGCTATCGGAGCAAAGCACAGCCATCCACATGAGCAGCTGGGTTATATTATTGAAGGTTCCCTTTTATATCAGGAGGAGGG
>CAUEKH010000387.1 GCA_959018155.1 uncultured Hungatella sp. | reverse complement strand
TACTGCGGCGCATGGACGTGTAAATCCACGAGCCCCGGCGTAATCATCTTCTCTCCACAGTCAGTCACCGGAAATGACGCGTACTTTTCCGGAAGCGTCTCAAATACTCCGGCACATATTCCTTCCTCACATACCAGATATCCCGCTTCCACTGTTCTTAAATGCGTGGCATCCTCACTGTAACAAATATTTCCTTTTAATACAAAATTCTTATCTCCGGTCATCGTTATCCCTCCTGTTCCGTATTCCCTGTATAGAAGCGAATCAGGCGGTTAAAACTGGCGTCCGGACGAATTCTGTTCCAATAAAAAAACCACCGTCACTTCTATATTTTCACATGCCATGTCTTAAGTTGCAGTTTTTACTGATCGTGCTGACAGTCATATGAAAACTTATAGACAACTATTACGGTAGTTTGTAGAAACGCTCAACCTATTATGAGCATATATAAGTTTCTCTGAATACTTATACTCTATTAAATTTTGTGACCTCTGACAAATTGAGTATACCATATTGTACAACTATTTGTCAATCCCATTTTTATTTTTGTGCATTTTTCTTCATTTTCTTTGATACCTCTGTCATTTCTCTAAAATTATCTTTCTATAATTAATAGATTTTTTCTATAGATCTAAAAAAAATTAAGGCAGAGGAAATTCCTCTGCCCCGCCTTACGGCCATTTCATATAAAATACTCTCCGATCCCCTCACAGCCCAGACCGTGGCTGTTCATAAACTGTTCTATCTCCGGCTTCCATTCCACCGGCATACTCCAGGAAAGGCCGCATCCGGAAGAAATCTGACGCGGTACCGGAATCAGTCTTCCCGGAATCTGTCCGTCCTTACACGCCTTTTCCATGGCGATGGCTTCCGCCGTCGTATGAAAGGTAATTACCAGTCTCATTTCCTTCTGTCTCATCCTGTGTCAACCTTCAATCAACAGTTCAAATTCAGAATCGACGGCTTTTGCCGTCACCATCTTTCCTTTACTTCCTGCAAATTTTTCTATATTCGTCTTTGAGTGAGGCTCACTGACAAGCACCTTAAGAGTCTCCCCCGGATGCTTTTTTAAAGCCTCCGCCACCATCATCACCGGTTCCGGGCACGACAGCCCTCTCGCGTCTACTTCGTACATGTTCAATCTCTCCTCCTTCTCTATCTCTTCTGTCTGTTTGCCGGAATAAAACCAATCACGAACAGGACGGCGATACAGAGAATCACTGCTATCTTTCCTGTAAGGGACGGCCCACCCGCAGATGCGGGAACCCCATCCGCAGCCGCCGCTGCGGCTGCTCCTGCCAGGCCAAAGTTATGGCAGAGCGCGGCTCCCACAAACATTCCCAAAAATGTGACAGCCGAATCCGAAGACCCCTGGCCCGCCAGAACCAGCTGCCTTAACGGACAGCCACCGGCCAAAACAGCCGCAAATCCCACGACATACATCCCGAGCAGATTCCATATATGACAGGCGTGAGCCACCGGCTGACCGTCGAAGGAAAGCTTGAAACCGCCGGAAGCGAGATTGTAAACAAGCATTACCACAAAGAATACCCCAATTACAGATATCAAATCGAAGTTTCTCATCAGGATAATATCGCGGAAGCTTCCCGCAAAGCAAGTCCTGCATTTCTGTGAAACCGCGCCGAAGACAAGTCCTGCCCCCAGAGAAATAACGATTGGCGCGTGCTGGCTTCCCGGCCCTTTTTCACTGACCGCCATGAGTGTGGTAGTCATACTCACCACGAGGACAGCCAGAAGAATGACCGGCAGCACATATCCGCTGCTGCTTCTCGTCCCATGGGAACGATCCAGGCTGAACCCTTTTCTCAGCGCCAGCGTACCGGTATAAACACCAAGGATAAAGCCGGACAGCGCCACATACTCATTTAAATCACCGGCCGACATGCGGATTACCATCCGAAGCGGACATCCCAGGAACACGAGCGCGCCAATCATCATGATAACGCCCAGCGCAAACCGTATCATCGGCGACGAACCGGCAGTTGACCGGTATTCCTTCGTCACCAGCGAAATAAGGAATGCCCCCAGCACAATGCCGGTAATCTCCGGTCTCACATACTGTACCACCGACGCCTGGTGAAACTTCATGGCTCCCGCTGTGTCACGGATAAAGCAGGCAATACAGATTGCCATATTCCTGGGGTTTCCGAAGTATGCCAGGAGTGCCCCCACCAGTCCCAGCAGCACGCCGGATATCACCAGCGTTTTTTTAGATTCTGTCAGATTCATACAATTTCTTCCCCCTCTTGCTTCAGTAATAAATTCAGTGTAACAGAGAAGGGAAAACATGTCTAATTGATAATTTCATTCTTACTTATAGAAAAATTCTATAAGTAATCCTGCAACTCTCTCACAAACTGTATGAACAGTCTGGCCGCATTTCCCGGCTTGTGGTTTTTGCTCCAGACCATATATAATTTGCGGTAAAAATCGCCGCCGGCCAATGGAAAGCGGAGGAGATTCCCGCGCCTGACGTAATCCTCCACAGCAATGCTGGAAATGATGGCGATTCCCATAGCGGCACTGACTGATTTTTTGATCGTCTCCTGATTGCTGATGGTTGCGATAATATCCAGCCTCTTGCAGTCAATCCCCACACTCTTTAAGTAGCGTTCCACCTCTCTGCGGGTACCGGATCCCTCTTCCCTGACAATCCACTTTTCCTGGACGTATCGCTCCATGGGGAATCCGCTTTCTATGTACTGCTGATACTCAGGAATATTGGGGGCAATCACCATCAGACGGTCATAATAAAACGGTTCAAACACGCAGGCCGGATCTTCCAGCTTTGTACCGGTAAATCCCACCTCGACTCTCCCCTCCTGTACCATCCGGACTACCTCCTGGCTGTCAGCCTCCGTCAAATCGAGGCGGTTTCCCGGGTAGGTTCTGGAAAACAGGGAGAGCATCTGCGGCAGAATATACTGTCCCGGTACCGTTGAAGCGCCAACCGTTATCTGCTGGACGGCCGAAAGGTCCTTCCTCGAGAAATCGCGGAGAATATTTTTCTCAAGCTGCAGCATCTTCCTGGCATTATCGTACAGAAGTTCCCCCTCCTGAGACAGTTCCACATCCTTCGTCGTCCGGATAAAGAGTTTCGCCCCCAGTTCCTTCTCCAGCGAATGGATATGGGCGCTGACTGTGGGCTGAGTCAAGTACATCTTCTTCGCAGCAAGGGAGAAATTCTTCACTTCCGCAACACAGACAAACGCTTCCAGCTGTTTTAAATTCATACCGTCTCCCCCTCTTACGACTCAGCAATCTTTAAAACAGCGCAGATCGCCTCATCAATCTCTTCCTCTGTATTAAAATGGGAGATGGAGAACCGCACAGCCCCCCGCTCTTCCGTTCCCAGCGCCCGGTGCATCAGCGGCGCGCAGTGCGCGCCCGCTCTCGTATAGATCCCGTACTCTTCCGCCAGCTCGTCCGCTACCTCGCCAGAATCGTAGTCTTTGATATTGAGGGCTACAATCG
>CAUEKH010000386.1 GCA_959018155.1 uncultured Hungatella sp. | reverse complement strand
TTCCCTCCTTCCAACGTGTCTTACTGTAAAGTACCAGAAGGATTGAGCCAACAATACCGGCCGAAATCGCGTTGCTGATAGCAGCAAGAACGCCCTGGTTCACAACCAGCTACAACGGCTCTGCGTAGACCACAACATCGAGAATCGGGGCAACAACCACCCATGCCACAATATTTGCGATAATCTGGTAGACATTAAAGAGAATGATGTCTTTCTTTCCAAATTCTCCATCTTCCACATGAAGCTTCGGATAAGCAAGGCCAATGATAAAGCAGGTAAGACCGCTGGCCACCACCCAGCTCCACCATGGCGTACCGTACTGGATTGCATCAGACAGGGCGTGTCCAATAAACGCGATCAGCCCGCCCGCAATCGGTCCGAACAGAGCCGCAAAGAATGCGCCGACACCATACGCGGTCTGGATATCCGTCTCCGGAATTCCTGTAGGAATCTTCACATACATGAATAACAGGGTGAATAAAGCAGCCCCCAGGCCTGTTGCCACGATAGTCTTTGTCTTGAATTCAAATAACTTTTTCATGATAAATACCCTCCTTTTCTTTCGTCACCTACGAGATAAGATTACTCACATTACCCGGATTTGTCAAGTAATTTGAGTCCATTTATCTGATTATTTTGTAAATTCAACCACCCATTCCGGTCCATAGCCCAGATTGTACTTTTCACTGAAGCTGCCCTGGCTGACGGCCAGCGCCACCTTCATCAGCTCATTGTTGTAGATCATCGGATCGCCCTTCTTTGCAAAACCGAAGCTCTGGTGGAACAGCACCTTCTGCTGGAAAGCAATCTCGCCCTCATGTCTGACCGTTACATTGACGTAATCGCCGTAAGAGAAACCGGCGCGGTTGAAATCTTCCAGCCGGATATTGGTCCATAAATTGCCGAAATTCGGATCGTTGATTTCAAATACACCGCAGACCTTTCCTTCTTCCACCGATGGTTCCAGAATCGGATGTTCCACAATCTCTTCCACCGGGTATTCCGGTCCAACTCCCTCAAAATCAATGATTCCGCTGGCCAGACGCGCCGCCGTATAGCCGAACAAATCACGTCCGTGGAAAATAGCGACACCCTCTGTTCCCTTACCTCTCAAGCGGTTTACCGTCTCATCAATCTCACGGACAGCCTCAATGCCAATCATCTTCTTTACATGGGTCAGAGAACCATTATCCGGAGTTACGATGTAGTAGCCATCTACTGTTTTGGCCACACAGGCGCGGCGCTTCGTCCCCACACCCGGATCTACAACAGAGACATAGATCGTTCCCTCAGGCCAGAACTGAAGGCTCTGGTAAAGGCGGTAGCTGGCACTCCACGTGTCAAACTGCGGAAGTTCGTGAGTACCATCCATGATTTCCAGTTCTCTGTCCACGCACTTCACAACGCCGTACATGGAACTGACTGCGCCCTCCTTGTAAGTAAAATCAGTCTGAAATACTAAAATTGGTTTCATAACACTTTCTCCTTCTTATATTATTAAATAAACGGGTTATAAAATCTGGAACCCCCATTGACAAAAAATGTCATAAACAGGGAGCCGAGAAAAATGGCCAGCGCCAGTGCCATCGCGCACCAGTCTCCCTTTCTCAGCGGCTTCGCCACATACCAGGTGCGCTTCTTATTTTTTCCGAAGCCCCGAAGATCCATGGCATTGCTGATCAGTTCAATCCGATCCAGCGTGGAGAATATCAGGGGAACACAGATATTCATGATATTCTTTACCCTGGTGCCCACCTTCTCTTTCTTTGATAAATCCATTCCTCTGCTCTGCTGTGCCAGCGCGATATCCTGATAGTCGCGTATGGTATCCGGAAAATACCGCAGAGTCAGAGAAAGCGCATAGGCGGCTTTGTAGCTGCAGCCAATCCGGTTTAAGGAAGCAGCAAATTCACTGGGATTGGTGGTGAGAAGAAAGATCATTCCCAGGGGTACCACAGAAGCGTATTTCATCACCTTGGTCACCTGATAAAGTAACTGTTCTTCTGTCACGATGTACCGGCTGTTAAACCGGAAAAGTTCATGAGTCGTCTTATATATCTCTGTCCCGTACATCGGACTGAATAAATAGGTCAGAACGAAATTGACGGAAAGAAAGATAATGACGTATATCATCATCACCCTGATTTGTTTATACTGAAGCCCCGACATGGCGAAAAAGATAATGGACAGCGCCATGACAAACAGGATATATCGGATATCATAGGAAAACATGACCGCGAAAGTCATACCGATAAAGCACATAAGCTTGGTAAGCCCGGATAAATTAAAGATAAAATTATCCCGGTCTATGTAGTCGAACAATTTACTCTTCACTGTTACGCAGCCCCCTTTCGTAATCAATGAAATTCTGAACGAAGTTTTCCGGCTCATCCACGTTGCACTTAACAGCCAGTTCATAGAGCGACGTGATCTTTAAATTGGCCCGCTCTGTAATATCCATATTTGTCAGTATCCGGGCAGAAGTTGAATCGCCAATCTTCATTCCGTCGGAAATGACAATGGTATGAGGCGTATATTCCAGCATCAGGTGCATGTCATGAGTAATCATGATAATTGTCACGCCTTCCCTGTTCAGGCTTTTTAAGAACTCCATAATCTCTGTGTAGTGGTGGTTATCCTGTCCGGCCGTCGGCTCGTCAAGAATCAGGATCCTGGGCTCTAAAACAAGCACGGAGGCGATGGTGACACGCTTTTTCTGGCCGAAGCTTAAAGCAGAAACAGGCCATTTTTTAAACGGGGAGAGGCCGCAGATTTTAAGCGCCCTGTCCACCTTTTTCTCAATCTCCTCCTCCGGCACCCCGCGAAGCCTAAGCCCCAGGGCCACTTCGTCGAAAATCATGGGCTTGCATATCATCTGATTCGGATTCTGCATGACAAAGCCGATCATCTCAGAGCGCTCTTTAATCGTTTTTCCCTTCAGATCCTCCCCTTTATATAAGAGCCTCCCCTCATCCTCTGTGACAAATCCGCAGATCACCTTGGCCAAAGTACTCTTGCCTGCGCCGTTGGTGCCGACAATGCTGACCATCTCGCCTTCCTTAATTTGGAAGCTGATGTCCTTTAAGATTTTTCTCTTCTTCGTGTACTGGAAGCTGATGTGCTCAGCGGTCAGGATATCCGGTCTGCCGCTGTCTGCCTGCTGAAGGCTGCGGCTTCTGGCCCATCTCTTCACATCCTCCTTCACCATGTCTATCTCAAGTGTTTCCATGCGGCCGGGACGCATCTGAGGCGTCACCTGGATGCCCGCATACTTTAAGGCTGTGGCGTAAAGCGGTTCCCGGATTCCCATTTTCGGAAGAATATCCGCCGCAATCAAGTCATCCGGCGTCATATCGGCCACGATCCTGCCGTCCCCCACTACCACAATCCGATCCACATCGCGGTAAAGCACATCCTCCAACCGGTGTTCGATGATAATAACCGTCTTATGAAACTTTCTCCACACCTGATCAATCAAGTCGATCGCCGTCTTCCCCGTTGCAGGATC
>CAUEKH010000385.1 GCA_959018155.1 uncultured Hungatella sp. | reverse complement strand
CCATCCTGCCGCACTATCCTGGCCTCAGCGGTGAGGCGCTCTCCCGCATCGTCGTAATATCCACCGTCATACTTTCCGTCTACCGAATCGATCCAGACCTTCTCTCTTAACGAGATTTTTCCATACTGTTCAATATTCGCCGGCATCGTAATTCTGTATGCCGCCTGCAGGAACAGATACTCATACTTTTCATCATCCGGATAAACAACCATGTCCTTTGCAGCGTACTTACACAATTTTCTGGCTTCCTCGCCGCGGATCGTTTTATATACGTATAAAAATCCGGTTGCATCCGCTCTGCCTTTTTGATGGTCTACGATTGCATCAATCGTCATTGGCGCCTGAATCTTAAATGTTGTGTCCGACACCTGGACAGATTCTGTGATAGCATCCCCAAAGTCCACACTGCTCATATCCGGCACGCCCCGACTCTCCTCACTGTCCAAATACTGTTCGGCCCAATCCCGGTCCGCCTTGCGTTCCTTCACCTCAGACTCCTCTTTAATGACTTCCGTATACAAAAACGGAATACACTGCACCCCCTGAAGAATGATAAACAGACCACACACGATCCCTATTACTCCTGTGATTTTCCGGAATACAGGTACGTATCTGACAGTAACCGCAGTCATGAATACCTGATATCCATAAAAAAACGCAGGCAGAAGAATAAATACAAGCACGCCCAGAACCGCCAGGACGGTAAAAGGCAGCATCGCGAATTTCTCAAGGGTTGCCAGTACCCCCGTCACGGGAATCACCGCAGAACAGACTACAAAACTCCTTCCTGCCCCCCTAAAAATCCCTTCTCCCGTCAGAAATGGGTGAAATACAAGCACATTAAATAACACCAGTATAAATGTTGCCTTCCGCCCCAGATCCACTCCCATCTGCTCCGTAAACACTGACATCAGCCACAGATCCAGAATCGCCTCTACAATCAGGCGCTGCCCGCGATCCAGCCCAAACAACTTCTTATCACACTCAGCAAACTCTCCCATACTTGAACCTCCTATGTCTCTCTTATATTTAGATACTTAAGACTCAACATTTTCTCCTGAAATATTGACTCTGATTATAAGACGAGCCAAACCTCGAATTGGTTTTATCTTTTTAAATTTTTTTTTGAATATACAGCTGAAATATATCTGTCCCTGATAGTCCCGACCCTAAAGCCATAATTTTCCTGACAAACTGTTCTTTTTTCCAGAATTATTATACTCGAATATTCATACATATTCAATAATATTTTGCTCAAGTTCGATTTAAAACAAACTCTGCCTCTGTTTATGTTTTCCAGAGCCCTATTCTCTTTGGAAGCAGAGACAGAAACAGAGGCGAAAGGAACTGAATCCTTCCGCCTCTGTGTGCATCTTACTTTATACTGAACAATGAATGTAAAACCCGTGGGAGTAAGACAGAATTACTCATTACTTAAAGTACTCTACCCCACTTCTGAATATTCCAAGGTCCTGATTTCCGTAAATATTCATGGCAACCGCGTCGCCCCGGCGCTCGGAGTGCGCCATCTTACCAAGAATTCTTCCATCCGGGCTGGTAATTCCCTCAATCGCCATATAGGATCCGTTAGGATTCCAGAATTCATCCATGGTCGGATTTCCCTTGTCATCAACGTACTGTGTTGCAACCTGACCGTTTGCAAACAGTTTTTTCAGCCACTCATCGTTTGCCACGAACCGGCCCTCGCCGTGGGAAGCCGGGTTACAGTAAACACCGCCAAGTTCTGCGTTCGCAAGCCACGGGGACTTATTCGTTACAACTTTAGTATAAACCATCTTCGACACATGGCGGCCAATGGTGTTCATGGCAAGTGTCGGGGAATCGTTATGCTGCTCTACAATCCTGCCTTCCGGAACGAGTCCCAGCTTGATTAACGCCTGGAAACCGTTGCAGATTCCTAACATCAAGCCGTCCCTCTCATTTAACAGCTTCTCAATCTCCTCTTTGATGACCGCGTTACGGAACACCGTCGCGAAGAATTTTGCGGAACCTTCCGGTTCATCACCGGCGGAGAAGCCGCCCGGGAACATGATAATCTGAGCCTTCGCGATTTCCTGTCTGTAAACCTCCACGGATTCCCTGATATCTTCCGCGCTTAAGTTCTTAAATACCTTCGTCACCACATGGGCTCCCGCCTGCTCAAAGGCGCGGGTGCTGTCGTACTCGCAGTTCGTGCCCGGGAATACCGGAATAAATACATTTGGCTTTGCCACTTTATTCTTGCAGACGTAGATTTCCTTCGTATCGTAGAGAACGTCAGTAACTTCCGTCTGTTTCACGCCGGATTTCGTCGGGAATACGTCCTCGAGAGTCTCTGTCCACGCATTTAACGCCTCATCCATGGTAATCTCAGTGTTGCCGTATTCCAGCACGCCGCTGTCCGTCACCTCGCCGATTACGGTGTAGGAGATCGCCAGTTCGCCGACCTTTCCGTCCGGAACCTCGCATACGATGTTGCCCCAGCCTGCCGCGAAGAAATCGCGCGGGTCCACATTGTGCTCAATCTTCACGCCCATCTTGTTGCCGAACGCCATCTTGCTCACCGACTCAGCGATACCGTGGCCTTCCACCGCGTACGCGGAAATGATTCTGCCCGCGGATATATCTTCATACAGTTTCCCGTACCCATCCATAATCTGGCTGTATACCGGTAAATCGTACTCATCCTTCTCAATCTTAAAGACTACAATCTTGCTTCCTGCCTTCTTAAACTCCGGTGTAATGATATGCTTCTGATCCGCAATATCCACCGCAAAGGAAACGAGTGTCGGAGGCACGTCAATATCGTTAAACGTTCCCGACATACTGTCCTTACCGCCGATAGACGGCAGCCCGAACCCAATCTGCGCATTGTACGCGCCCAGAAGCGCGGAGAACGGCTGGCTCCAACGCGCAGCTTCTTCCGTCATCCTGCGGAAATACTCCTGGAAGGTGAAACGGATCTTCTTATAGTCGCCGCCTGCCGCCACAATCTTGGCTACAGAAGATACGACCGCGTAGACAGCTCCGTGATACGGGCTCCAGCTGGAAAGGTACGGGTCAAACCCGTAACTCATCATCGTCACGGTATCCGTCTTTCCTTCCAGAACCGGAAGCTTCGCAACCATGGACTGCGTCTCAGTCAGCTGATACTTTCCGCCGTACGGCATGAAGACGCTGCCCGCGCCGATGGAACCGTCGAACATTTCCACAAGGCCCTTCTGAGAGCAGACATTTAAATCAGCCAGAACCTTCAGCCAGTTCTCTTTCACATCGCCGATTTCCTTCTCATCGAACGGACATCCTTCCCTGTTCGGAACCTCCACAACTACGCTGGCTTCCTGGTGAGCGCCGTTGGTATCGAGGAACGCGCGGCTGATATCAACGATGGTCTTGTCTCTCCAGCTCATCACCAGTCTCGGTTCTTCCGTCACCACAGCTACCGGAACCGCCTCTAAGTTCTCTTCTGCCGCATAACCTAAGAAGGTGTCAACATCCTTCGGGTCAAT
>CAUEKH010000384.1 GCA_959018155.1 uncultured Hungatella sp. | reverse complement strand
CGCTCTTATCAGACTCGTTGACGCTGTCCGTATACACCTGCACATGAGCCACCAGAGGATTCGCAGTCAGACTCTTAAAAATAGCCGATATCTGATTTAGCGTAACGCCGGACAGCTTCACCGTAATAATCCCTTCTGAGGATGAAAATGTCTCCACCATAGAATCAGATAAAAGCTCCTGCTCAATCAAATTTAAAATATCCTGCAAATCTGTCTTTCCGTTGATGATACTGTTCTTCAAATTGTAATCCTCGTATGCTTCCAGCACCTCATCATAATCTTTGTTGGCTGCCTCAGCAGTCAGAAACTGGCTTTTCACCGTGGCAGCCGCATACTCGGCTTCCGATGCGGCAATCAGGCGGTCAATCACGCCAAACTTCGTAAATACACAGACAAATATGGCAAGCAGGATGGCCGATACCGCTGCCTTCCCGTACTCCCGTTTATGCGATTCCTTCATCGCCAGATTAATACTGGTCTTCTTTGGGTATTTCTTCCCAATTGGTTGATTCAGTCCCATGTGTCCCTCTCCTATTGCAGCGTAACGCCCACCGCCGCAGGCCCGAATTCTGCATTTTCTATGCCTTCTACGTCAGGCATCAGTTCTGTAATGGAGTGAAGCGAAATCTCCAGTGTATCGCGAATCACTCCCATCAGCGCCTGAATTTTCGCCAGGCCGCCGCAGAAGTAGAGGTCCTGCAGATCACTGTCCGGATTATTGAAACCGTAAAAGTTCACCGCCCTCATCAGTTCTATGGCGATTTTCCCGTAAAGGTCCATACAGACCTCCAGTTCCTGCGCATTCTCGTAATTCGTCATCTTATACCCCGCTGCCACATGCTGATCCACATCGAGGTGATCCGCAATCAACGCATCTAAGGAAATGCCTCCGAACTCTATGATACGCGTCGTCTCATAGACGGAACCGCGGTAGATATGAAGCCGGATCGCGCTGTGTCCCAAATCGACGATTCCGTATTCAACCGGGTGTTCCTGCACCCGCCCCTCATAAGCCAGAATAAGGTTTCGGTATGTAAAACAGTCGGGAACAGCCGTCACAAGCTTCAGCCCCGCCTTTCCAAGCATGTTGCGGTAATCCAGAATGATATTCTTCCTCACAGCCCCGGCCAGTAAATCCAGCTTCTTTCCCTCTCCCTCATCGTCAAAGGTCTCGCCAACCACCGCATAATCATAGAAGAACTGGTCCTTCTCCTTCTGAATATAATCGTGAAATTCATAGGGAAGATTCACCATAAGCTGATCAACCGTCATATAAGGGACGCTGACCCGCCTGGCAAGCGCTGTCTCCGGCGGCAGCACCACCGCGCAGTTTTTTACCCGAAGGCCATGCTTTTTCAGTATCTCTTCCAACACCTGGGATAATGCCTCTGACGAAAGGATCCGTCCTTCCCGCACCAGATTATCAGGAAGCTCTTCTATCTCAAATTTCAAAATCTGTCCGGCCGACACCAAAGCCATCTTAATACTGCTGGCCCCGATATCAAGACCGAGAACCGTTTTCGCCATACCATTACCTCCCGGATTGTTTTGTATATGTATACAGTACAGACTGTGCCGCCGCTTCTGCCGCGCACAGGCCATCTATCTCTTTCCGCCTTAAGCGGATTGATTTCAAATTGATTCTGTCTTTAATAAAATAATCCAAAATACCATGTCACCACAGGTTCTGCTGCCAACAGCGACAAATAAACCGCCGCCGCGATCGCCGGGCCAAACGGAAACGCTTTCTTCTCTTCCCCCAACCGTACATTCTGAAACAGGAAGAAAAATGCAATCCCCAGCAGACATGATAATAATACCAGAAACAGGTTACATTTCCAACTAAAATATAAGCCCGCCATAAAATAAAGTTTCAAATCCCCGCCGCCCATACTCTCCCGTCCAAGAACCCGATCCATAATCAGCACAAGAACGAAAAGCGGCGCAAAAATCGCAAGACTCCCAAAAATTCCACCCAAAAGCGCAGAGAGGAATCCCCCTGCATCAAAAAATGAAAATACGATAAAATTAACGACTCCGGCAACCAGAAGTCTGTCCGGAATCAGCCCCGTTTCCAAATCGACCAGGGCTATCGCAAGCAGAAGTACCGTCAGAACCATGTATTCGAGGGTCTGAATAGAAATGTCGTAACGAAGTACGATGCCTGCAAACGCAAATCCACAAATAAGTTCTGTAAGCGGATAGCGGATGGAAATCTTCTCCCCGCAGTAACGACAGCGGCCACGCAGAAAAATCCAGGAAAGCAGCGGGACCAAATCTAAGGGCGACAGCGTGTGGTTACAGACTGCACAGTGGCTCCGGCCATGGGCGATGCTGTCGATGTGGGCGATGCGCCAGGCAAGGCAGTTGGTGAAACTGCCGAAGAGGAGGCGGAGGAGGAAGGTGGTGATTAAAATTTAATGTACTAATTGAGATGATAAGAATATCATTTCTTTCCTTTCCAACTTTTAACATATAGAGAATTAAGGAATAGGCCGAACCCGACGGCCCATTCCCTACTACGCTTTATAAAAAACACCCCTATTACTTAATCCAATCCAGTGTAGGTTCACCAGTCTCTTTATCAAGCGCTACAACATAGATAACCATTTCTTTATGAGCCTTTGCTTTACCATAAGCAACGCTTGGTTTATCCTTGGTAAATGTCCCATTTTCAGCATCAAAATAGTCACCTTGGGCTAATTCATCTTTTGAATTATCATATAAATAATCTGCCGCCATAACAGCTGCTACTGCTTTAGCGGTACGCATATTAGCCTCATCTGCAGCTTTTTTAGCAGTTTCCAAGCTTGAGTTAAAAGATGGCACCGCAATCGCCACCAAAATAGCAATAATCGCCACTACAATCAGCATTTCCATCAATGTAAAACCCTTTTTGTCTTTCCTCTTACTCTGTAAGAGTTTCAATAATTTGTTCATATGAACATCCTCCTTCTACATGTTTCTTTTTTAAAAATCCATGTATCATATATAAATCCATCGGAATCGGGTTCTTCCGAATGATACCATAATTAACCAGCCATTCCGCCATACATACTAAACAGCGGCGCATAAACTGACAGCAATATAAAGCAGACCACAATGGCCAAAAAGCAGATAATCACCGGTTCCCGCATCGTCAGCGCCTTCGAGGAGGCGAGTTCCGTCTCGTTATCGTGATACGCGCCCACGACATTCAGCGTAGATTCCAGTGTACCGGTCTCTTCGCCGACGCCTGCCATTTCAATTAAGAGTTCCGGAAGCTGCTTGCACTTGCGCAGGCTCACTCCCAGCGTTTTTCCTTCCTCCAGCTGTGGCACCTGCAGCAGAATCTGCTGACCAATGAAGTAATTATCCATTACCTTTCCCGTAATCTCCACCGCCTTTATAATCGGCAGTCCTGAGGAAAGAAGCGTCGACATCGTATTTGCGAACTGGGACGCGCTCTTCATCACGGCAATTTTCCCCAGCACAGGAAGCCTCAGTTTTATTTTCGAGAAGAACAGTCTTC
>CAUEKH010000383.1 GCA_959018155.1 uncultured Hungatella sp. | reverse complement strand
AAAGTGAGCAGCTTTTTCACAAATAGCGCATTTTGCCATGATTGCACCTCCTTAAACGCTACTTGGACTTTATGTTGAAAAAATCCACAACAAGTGTATGATAACAGAAATTGCATCGATTTGCAAGCGAAAATTAAAAATTTGTTTCTTTTTTTGGAAAAATAATGTATAATCAAAACAGACAGAAAGAACGGAGGTAAAAATTATGAAGGGTTACATCAATAATAAGCTGGGTGAAATCCAGATAAGCCCTGATGTTATCGCCATGTACGCAGGTACGACCGCGGTGGAATGTTTCGGCATCGTCGGTATGGCAGCTGTCAGTATGAAGGACGGCCTTGTTAAGCTGTTAAAGAGAGAGAGCCTGACCCACGGTATCAATGTGAATATACAGGACAACCATATCACCATTGACTTTCACGTAATCGTGGCATATGGGATCAGCATTTCAGCGGTAGCTGACAATCTGATTGAGAATGTAAAGTACAAAGTAGAAGAATTCACCGGCATGACCGTAGATAAAATTAATATCTATGTCGAAGGCGTCAGGGTGATAGATTAAGGAGGAACTACCTGTGGGTATGAAATATATAGACGCAGAGACGCTTAAGAAGGCATTCTTAGCCGGTGCAAGAGGACTGGAAGCAAAGAAAGAATGGATTAACGAACTCAACGTATTCCCTGTCCCGGACGGTGATACGGGAACGAATATGACCATGACGATCATGTCGGCCGCCAGAGAAGTGGCTGCCATTGAGAAACCGACCATGGAATCACTGGCCAAGGCCATTTCCTCCGGCTCTTTAAGAGGGGCGAGAGGAAACTCAGGGGTTATTTTGTCCCAGCTGTTCCGCGGATTTACGAAGGAAATCAAGGCTGTGGATAAGATTACGACTACGACGTTAGCCAATTCCTTTGTGCGGGCCACAGAGACCGCCTACAAGGCCGTCATGAAGCCGAAGGAGGGAACCATCCTCACCGTTGCCAAGGGTATGGCGGATAAGGCCGTAGAACTGGTGACAGAGACAGAGGATATCATCGAGTTCTGCCAGAAGGTGATCGAGCACGGGGATTACGTCTTAAGCCAGACCCCGGAGATGCTGCCGGTTCTCAAGCAGGCAGGGGTTGTGGATTCCGGCGGCCAGGGCCTGATGCAGGTGGTTAAATCAGCTTACGACGGCCTGACAGGCAAGGAGATCGACTTATCAGTGGAGGGCGCGAGACCGGCCGGTTCAGCCCCGGCGGCAGGCGCGGCTGCGGAAGAGTTCGATATCAAATACGGCTACTGTACCGAATTTATCATCAATGTGGAAAAACATTACGATGAAAAGACAGAGCATGAATTCAAGGGATATTTGGAGTCCATTGGCGACTCCATCGTCGTGGTGTCTGACGACGATATTGTGAAGGTGCACGTTCACACCAATGATCCGGGACTTGCTATCCAGAAGGCCCTGACATACGGTTCCCTCTCCCGCATGAAGATCGACAACATGAGGGAAGAGCATCAGGAGAAGCTGATTAAGGATGCCGAGAAGCTGGCTGCGGAGCAGAAAGCGGAGGAAGAGAAGCAGGCGGGACCGAAGAAGCCGTACGGCTTTATTTCCGTCTCCGCAGGAGACGGGCTGGATGAGATATTTAAGGGGATCGGAGCCGACTACTTAATCAAAGGCGGCCAGACCATGAACCCGAGCACGGAAGACATGCTCAATGCCATTGAGCGGGTCAACGCTGATACGATTTACATCCTTCCGAACAATAAGAATATCATCCTCGCCGCTGAGCAGGCGAAGATGCTGACAAAGGACAAGAACGTGATTGTGATCCCGTCGAAGACGATTCCACAGGGAATTACGGCTATCATCAACTTCGCGCCGGATCTGCCTCCGGAAGACAATGAGAGGATCATGACAGAAGAGATGGGCCGCGTTAAGACCGGGCAGATCACGTATGCGGTGCGCAATACTACGATTGATGATATTGAGATTACCCAGGGTGATATCATGGCGCTTGGAGACAGCGGCATCCTGGCGGTTGGTAAGGCGATTGAGAGTACGGCTCTCGACGCAGTGAAGGCCATGGTAGATGAGGATTCTGAACTGATTACCATTTATTACGGCAGCGACGTGGAAGAGGAAGATGCCAGCCGGCTGCGTGAAAAAGCAGAAGAGGAATTTACAGACTGCGAGGTGGAACTCCACGCTGGCGGTCAGCCAATCTATTATTACTTAATATCGGTAGAATAAGATTACGAATTGGTCCCGGGCAGATGGGAAGGTCCTGTCTGCCCGGGATTCTGTATTGTATTACAGCAATGGAACGAGGTGAATTTTCACATGAATGGACAACCTGTTGATTCTTTAAAGGGGATCGGGGAAAAGACAGGAAAACTGTTTAATAAACTGGGAATCCATACGATAGATGATTTACTGGAGTATTACCCCAGAGCCTACGACGCTTATGACGCCCCGGTGCCGATTGGGCAGCTAAAGCCGGATACCATTATGACGGTAGAAGGACTGCTCTACAAGACCGCGGATGTCAAACGGTACAGCCACATCCAGGTCGTCACCACGACTCTCAAGGATGCGACCGGCTCTCTCCAGCTTACGTGGTATAATATGCCGTATCTTCACGCTACCTTAAAAGCAGGGGTGCGCGCGGTATTCAGAGGTCGGGTGGTAAAGAAGAGCGGACGGCTGACCATGGAGCAGCCGGAGGTATTTCTGGGCGAGGACTATTTAAAGGTCATGCACTCCATGCAGCCGGTCTACAGCCAGACGAAGGGCTTAAGCAATAAGACGATTATCCGGGCGGAGCAGCAGGCGCTTAGGGTGCGCCAGATGGTGCGGGATTATATGCCCCTGGAACTTCGCGTGCGCCATGAACTGGCAGAGTATAATTTTGCGGTGGAACATATCCATTTTCCGGCGGACAGAAAGGAACTGCTGTTTGCCAGGAAGCGGCTCGTCTTTGATGAATTTTTCCTGTTTCTGATGGCAGTCCGCAGGCTGAAGGAGAGGCGTGTGGATAAAGAGAGCAGTTACCGTCTCTCCTTATCAGAGGATATAGCGCAGCTGGCGGATTCCCTTCCCTATGAACTGACATCGGCGCAGAAAAAGGTGTTAAATGAGGTGTATGGCGATCTGTCCGGCGGGAAGGTGATGAACCGGCTGATTCAGGGGGATGTGGGTTCCGGTAAGACGATCGTTGCGGTGCTGGCCCTGCTGCAGGCCGCGTACAACGGGTATCAGGGGGCCATGATGGTTCCCACCGAGGTGCTGGCAAGGCAGCACTATGAATCCATGACCTCTTTATTCGAGGAGCACGGAATTGACAAGACGGTGGTTCTCGTCACCGGATCCATGACTGCCAAGGAGAAGCGGGCGGCATACGAAAAAATCGCGGGACATGAGGCGGACATTATTGTAGGCACCCATGCCCTGATTCAGGAGAAGGTGGTTTACGACAATCTGGCTCTTGTCATCACCGATGAACAGCACCGGTTCGGCGTCGCACAGCGGGA
>CAUEKH010000382.1 GCA_959018155.1 uncultured Hungatella sp. | reverse complement strand
TTTTCAGTTTCTTAAACCGTTCCACATCGTCTGTTGTCGGATAAACCTTTACTTCACCACGGACTCCGTGAGTTGAAGAAATGACACCTACTCTTAAATATTTTTCCATATCGCTCTCCATCATTCTGATCCGTTCCTGCCGCTTCGCCTTCGAAGATGAAAGTATTTTCGCGGAGCATTTCTGTTTCCTGGCCGCGTTTTCTTAAGAAGCGGAAAAATGTGCCCTGAGAAACAAGAAAAAGACCGTCTTCCCGACAAGGCCGGCGGTCTTAACAATAACCTGCACGCTCCGCGCACAGGTCACCGTCTTCAATAAAACAATATCTGTTACTGAATTTCGACAGTAACCTTCTTGTCTTCTTTGGAAGCTGCTGCTTTTACAACAGAGCGGATAGCTTTCGCGATCCTGCCCTGTTTTCCAATCACCTTACCCATATCGGAAGGAGCCACCGTAAGTTCGAGGATAATCTCATCGTCTTTCACGGTTTCGGTAACAGCAACTTCGCTTGGATTATCAACCAGTGCTTTTGCGATTACTTCTACTAATTCTTTCATACGTTTCACCACTTTCCCCAAACGAATGTGAGGTGGACTTTCCCCTGACTTGATTGTGGGGACTTTCCTTTATTCACTACTGGATGCCGGCGATTTTCAGAAGCTTGCTTACAACATCAGTTGGCTGAGCACCTGTTGCTAACCACTTCTTTGCATTTTCCTCATCGAACTTGATTACGCTCGGTTCTGTGTTCGGATCGTAATAACCAACTTCTTCGATGAACTTTCCATCTCTCGGGGATCTGGAATCTGCAACTACAATTCTATAGAAAGGAGCCTTCTTCTGTCCCATTCTTTTTAATCTCATCTTTACTGCCATGTGATTCACCTCCTTGATTTCTTAATCTTCTTCCTGCGCTTTTCCCGGACGCTGTCCGGCTTTCGCGCTTCCTGGTCAGATTCTGACCAAATATATAGTCAATGCAGTTTCCTGCCTTGCTAACTCATCGGTTCCGACAAACGCTGCAAAACCGTTTGCCGCTGTTTAAAATGGCATCTTGAACTTGCCGAGCATTCCGCCAAGTCCGCCGCCGCGCTTCTTGCCGCCGCCCATCATACCGGGCAGCTGTTTCATCAGCTTCTTCATCTGCTCAAACTGCTTCACAATCCTGTTGACTTCGCTGATATCCACACCGGCGCCTTTCGCGACCCGCTGCTTTCTTGAAGCATTCTTCATTAAGTCGGGGTTGGCTCTCTCCTTTGCAGTCATGGAGAGGATGATGGCCTCCACACGGTCCATGGCTTTCTCGTCCACTTCCATGTCCTTCATCTGGCCCATGCCAGGCATCATATTCATAATGCTGGACATACCGCCCATCTTCTTAATCTGGCTCATCTGGTCGAGGAAATCGTTATAATCAAACTCGGCCTTCCGCAGCTTCTGCGATAATTCTTTTGCCTTCTCCTCGTCTACCTGGATCTCAGCCTTCTCAATCAGGGAAAGGATATCTCCCATGCCGAGAATTCTCGAGGCCATACGGTCCGGATAAAACTGTTCCAGATCCGACAGCTTCTCGCCCATACCGACGTAGAGAATCGGCCTGCCTGTCACGGAGCGGATGGAAAGCGCCGCACCGCCCCTCGTATCGCCGTCCAGCTTCGTCAGGATTACACCGTCAATTCCAATCTTGTCGTTGAACATGCCGGCCACATTGACCGCATCCTGACCTGTCATGGCGTCAACCACGAGAATTGTCTGATGAACATTCACAGCTTCCTTTATCTCAATCAGCTCGTCCATCATGTCTTCATCAATGTTAAGACGGCCCGCGGTATCGAGAATCACAACATTCTGGTCATTCTTTACCGCGTGTTCCACAGCCGCTTTTGCAATATCCGCAGGTTTGTGGTTCTCTCCCATGGAGAATACCGGAACGCCCTGTCTCTCGCCGTTGATCTGCAGCTGTTTGATCGCTGCCGGGCGGTAGATATCACACGCCACCAAAAGAGGCTTTCTGCCCTTTGCCTTTAACTTTCCGGCAATCTTGGCGGTGGTTGTGGTCTTACCGGCGCCCTGTAAACCTGCCATCATGATGACAGTCAGTTCACCGGCCGGTTTTAACTGAATCTCAGTGGTTTCGGAACCCATCAGCTTAATCAGTTCCTCATTCACTATCTTTATTACCATCTGTCCCGGAGTGAGGCTGTTCATGACATCCTGCCCGACTGCCCTCTCCTGTACAGCACTGATAAACTGTTTTACAACCCGGAAACTTACATCGGCTTCTAAAAGCGCCATCTTTACTTCCTTCAGAGCAGCCTTTACGTCTGCCTCCGATAAGCGTCCCTTGCCTCTTAAGTTTTTAAATACATTCTGCAATTTATCGGATAAGCTCTCAAAAGCCATTCAATGCCCTCCTGCTGTTCCTAATGAGTTTCCAGTTCGATGATTTCGCCGGATATCTCTTCCATGCGACGGATCAGATCCAGGTTTTTCGTCTCCATGAATTCCCTGGCGGATTCCTGTATTTCTCTGGCCAGCCGCTTCGTCTTCTCGAACTTTTCCACGAGATGAAGCTTTTCTTCGTAGCCTTCTAAAATCCTGTCACAGCGCTTCACCAAATCGTGAACGCCCTGACGGCTGATGCTCTGTTCCTCCGCAATCTCACTTAAGGACATATCGTAGAGAACCACATCCTCATACACCAGTCTCTGGTGCTCTGTCAGAAGCGCGCCGTAAAAATCATACAGCAAACCCTGTCTTGCAATCTTTTCCATATCATCACCTGTGCTATCATACACTACTTCCTTCCGGGTGTCAAGTGTTTTTTCTTTACACCTGGATCTTTTTTTTCATTTTATCTTTTTATTCTCTTTCATGATGTGCCCATAAGTTTTCTTCTTTCTGGTCTGCTCAGTGTGAAAACCACAACAGCCGGTATGAGTAGACCGTATCCCCATGATCGTGAAGCGGCCTCGGTTCCATGTCACCATAGAGGGGATCCATGCAGAGATATCCTCTCTCGTCGCTTCCGATGAGAAGGACCCAGTGCCAGTAGCCATTTCCATGGTTTTTCACCCGGATCAGGGGATATTGATGCGCCTCCAGAGCTTCCTCAATCGCCTCTGCATTCACAGTACGGGGAATTTTCATCTCGAGATCCGGGTAAACCGCGGTTATTTTTTCCCAGATGATATCTCCGGATTCATTATAAACGCCGTGTTCTGTGAAACGCCGGTTTAATTCTCCCGGCGTAATCTCTTCCCCACAGGCAGAAAGTAAGGAGGCGATACAGGTGACGAGGCAGCCGGAACTTCCCATGGTAAAGCGGGAGTCTCCCAGCCGGTCTTCCTCCCATTCTTTATCACGCTGAAGATAGAAGGAAAGTTCTGGTACCGGAAAATTTTTTTCACTCTCCAGTTTTACACCGTTTCCGCTTTTCCTTCTGTACAGAAGAAGTCCGCACGCCGCCAGTGCCAGACAGAGAAAAAACAGAATTGCCGTTATTACAATCACTCGATTTTTCTTCTTT
>CAUEKH010000381.1 GCA_959018155.1 uncultured Hungatella sp. | reverse complement strand
TTAAAGTCTCCCACTCCGGTTCCGACGCAGATTCCACCGATTATCACGTCCTCGCCGCGGTATTCCAGCCGGCTGATTACACCTTCAAAGGCCTTTACAGCTGCTGCCAGATGGCTCTCATCGAGAAATCCCATGCGGACCGCCTTACAAATTGCGGCGGCAAACAGACAGGAACAGGAGGTTTCCAGCCAGTTTGCGGGATCATCTCCCTTGTCTACCACCTGATACCACAGTCCGGTAGAATCCTGATACCGTTCCACGGCTTCTAAAAGCTGTGTCACCATGCGGACCAACTCTCCATAACCTTCCTGTTCTTCTGGCATACACTCCAGCTCATCTAAGACAGCCACCGGCACCCAGCCGATAGATCTTCCCCAGAATTCCGGGGAACGCCCGGTTACGGCATCGGCCCACGGCCGTTCCTTTACACTGTCCCACGCGTGGTAAAGCAGCCCCGTCTTTTCGTCCTTCGTCTTTTTCTCCATCAGCAGAGCCTGGTATACACAGCTGTCAAAGCATTCCTGATCGTGGAAGGTTTTGCCATACAGCGCGCAGAAAGGGCCTGCCATATAAAGGCCGTCAAGCCACATCTGTTCCTTATTTTTAACCTTATGCCAGAATCCGCCTTCTTTATTTTTGGGGAAATGCTTCACAACGTCCATCAGGGTTTTGATTGCCTTTTCGTATCTCACATCCTGAGTTTCCTCATACATGCGGTACAGCAGAATTCCCGGCTGCACATCATCCAGCTCGTCGGAATCAAACCCGTGGATTTCTCCATCCTCCGCCACCAGGCTGTTCACCCAGGCATCAATATAATTTTTATATTTTTCATCGCCGCAGAGCTGGTAAGTCCGCTCCATTCCCGATAAAAACACGCCCTGATGGTAGTGGAAATGAGCCTTGGGAGGCAGATCCTCCGGCGCAAATTTTCTCATCAGTGTGTCACACGCCATCTCTGCATACTGAAGGGGCGTGTGATCCTGAAATCTATAATGACATCTGTTTTGACTCGTATTCTGATTCATGTTTAATCGCTTTCCTTTCGCTATAAGTCTGACTTCATTTTGCAGCCGTACTCCCCTAATTAGTAGTCTTAAGCCCGGGCGTCTGAACCACACCGGGTACGATCTCAATCGTTTCACCGCTTCCCACACTTAAAATACGCCCATCCGTCTCAAAAAACACCCGGATATCCGTGGGGTTGTAGACTCTCGCACCGCCCATGCCGTATATCAGACAGTCATATGCGTGCACATAGTCGTAAATTTCCAGATTTGTGGCATACCAGATCTCGTCTCTGGAACCCATGTAGGCAGCAAAACGTTCAATCACATCCCAGTTATTATCCCGGTCAAATTCAAAGCTGTGTCCCCACAGATAAAACAGCCACGGTTCTTTTCTGGCCTCTTTCTCCACAAATTCCTCTGCCAGTTCCATCAGCCTCGGATCCCTGTGGGAACACGTGGCCTCTAAGCGAAGCCAGTCCTTCGGAATTCCAAAATGGCCGCTGGAAACAGTGGTCCTTGCGTAGGAAATGCCAAGCGCGGGAAGCATTTGTATTAATTCATCGCGGTATCTTCCGTAAGGGTAGGCCATCCCTCTCACAAGCGTGCCAAACTGGTTCTCCAGTTCCAGCCGGTTTTCTGCTATCTCCTCCAGACAGAGATTCACAGGAAGCTGATCTAAGTACGAATGGGTATGGCCATGGACGGCCACCTCCATCCCACTCCCTCCGTAGACCTCTAAAATCTCGTTTTTCTCCATTCTCTGATGGATTGTGCCTTCAGAATACACCGTACCCTCCGGCGCCAAAATCCCGGTGCTGACATTGAACGTCCCTTTTAAGCCATGCTGCTTCATCAGATTGATCAACCGGATATCCTGGCGCGTTGCATCGTCGTAACTCAATGTCAGAGCCTTTTTCCTGCCTCCAGGAAATCTCATGAAAATATTTCCCATAACCTCATGCCTCTGTCTTTCTTTCTGAATCCATGATTAACAGTACTGTTTCCACCCATCTGGCAGATACTTTAACGTGTTCTTTATCATCTCAGCCAGCAGCTCTCTTCCCTGCTGTTCGTCGATTTTGGCTTTTGCGTTCGGGTCATTCATCAGAGCCTTCAGCGCAGTATCAAAATCACACTCTAAAGCCGCTTTTAAAATATACTCCTGATTTTCCACATGAGGACGGATCAGCGGAAGCACCGTTTCCGGAACATTTCCCGCCATAATCGGGCGGATGCTGTCCCTGGAGAATACGGCGTTCGTCTCCACAATGGCCGTTCTCGGAAGATTCGGAATCTGCCCCGCCGTGTTGGGGATATTCACATTGCTGATACATCTTCCAAGTCCGCATAAGGATTTGATCAGTAAAACGCCTTCTTCTCCGGATGCCTCCAGCTTTACTTCCTCGTCCCCTTTCACCAGGGCAGCGCTTTTCGCCAGACGCTCCTTCAGTTCTTTCTTTCTCGAATCAACCGTTGTCAGCGCATACATCCAGTCGGCGACTGTTTCCGGATTATTCAAATACTGATCTCCGGGCATAAACTCCGCAAGATGGCGATCACCTGCCGCCGCTATGTATCCGTACTTCTGAAACAGGTCAAACTTCACCCGCTGGCCGCTGGAAAATGAGCGGTTCAGCCAGCTGTTGTCTCCCTTCGTATATCCGGTGGCGTAGTGCGTCTCCACATACTCCCGGTAAACAGGGAACAGGTCAATCCCTCTGCAGGAAGCCTCCGTAAACCAGGTAAAATGATTGATTCCCACCACATTTACCATCACTTCACTGCGCTCGATTCCTTCCAATCCCTCCACATCCTGTAAAATATTGCGCAAAATTTTCTGAGTTCCGAATACCTCGTGACAGCAGCCAAACGCCTTGATCTCCGGGAATACATGGTACAGGATTTTCACACACATACTCATAGGATTGGTATAATTGATGACCCACGCATCCGGGGAATACGTTTTAATTGCGTTTGCAATCTCCACATACATGGGGATGGTTCGCAGCGCCCTCAAAATTCCGCCAGGTCCCACGGTATCGCCCACCGACTGCCAGATATTATACTTTTCCGGTGCGTGTACATCGGAGGCCATCTCATCAAATGTTCCCGGCATAATGGATATAATAACAAAATCCGCGCCTGTGAGGGCTTCTCCGATGGTCGGAACCGCCTCATAATGCCATTTTCCAACCGCTTCTTCCCTGGCGGAAAGCCGGTTGCCAATGATCTCATTGTGCTTTGCCGCCTCGAAATCAATATCATATAAAGAAATTGTACCGGAAAGTTCCGGTTCCATGGCCAAATCTGCCATCAGACGCCAGGCCCAGCCTCTGGAACCCCCGCCGATATATGCAATTTTACAATTTTTCACGTTTATTCCTCCAATTTATAAAAAGGGACTGATTCCCTCGAATTCCACAACCCATTCCCCGTTCTCAGGAAATCCCGGTGTTTTTCTCTCACAGCCTTCATATCCCGCCGTCATAATCGCAGCCGCCAGCAGCAGGGAACCATTTC
>CAUEKH010000380.1 GCA_959018155.1 uncultured Hungatella sp. | reverse complement strand
AATAATTTTCAAAACCTGCCGAAAGTACTTGACTTTTGTTAGCAGGTTTTTTTGCAAAGGAGTTAAAGAATATGACAGAAACGAAAAACGAACAACAACCCCACAGCTTCAAGCGAAAGCTGGGTAACACAACTTACACCGTCAAGGTGCATTTCAGCGAGGACACCGACAAAACCTTTAAGGACAGAGTGCAAAAACTGATTTTCAATGAGTGCCTTGAAAAAAATCAGAAATAATCCACATCAACCCTTTACATCTCTTATCCGATGAAACAGGCACATGGAAAGAATATTATACGAAGAGAAAAAATGGGCCTGATAAGTGTTCTGTAAAAGGGTGTGATAATTCTGCTGAAGTGGGGTCATGTTAAGATGGTTGACTTTGCTGATATCCTCTGGCAGCCTGACTGCAGCGATTCTTGCCTTTCCTGATAAGAGAACTGATAAGGGAAAATATACGATTGAAAAAATAACTTGACATGTCCTCTCTCATACGATAAGATAAGAAACGCAATAACAAGAAGCTATTAACAGAATAACAATTGAAAAGTACGTAATATCCCTTATTCAGAGTGATGGAGATACAAAGGATCTGTGAAGTCACGGCAACCCCGGCCAGAATGGCGTGCGCGGCAAAAGCGCAGGACAGGAGAGGACGGAAGGTGCCAACCTGAGCGAGTAATCGAGCAATAAGAGGATTTGATACAGACATGAATCAAGTCCGCGTTTTGCTGCGGACTTTTCTTTTTGTTATTCCCCCATGTATTCAAGGAGGAAATGACAACATGGAAAAATTATTATTTACATCCGAGTCCGTGACAGAAGGTCATCCGGACAAAATCTGCGACCAGATTTCTGATGCCATCTTAGATGAGATGCTGCGTCAGGACCCCATGAGCCGCGTGGCGTGTGAGACGTGCTGTACCACAGGCCTTGTTCTGGTCATGGGTGAAGTTACGACAAATGCGTATGTGGACATCCAGAAGGTAGTACGCGAGACAATCCGTGAAATCGGTTACGACCGCGCAAAATATGGCTTTGACTGTGATACATGCGGCGTTATCGTGGCTCTCGACGAGCAGTCACCGGATATCGCCATGGGTGTGAACAAGGCGTTAGAAGCCAAAGAGCACACCATGTCCGAGGAAGAGATTGACGCCATCGGCGCCGGCGACCAGGGTATGATGTTTGGATTTGCCAGCAACGAGACTGAGGAATACATGCCATATCCAATCGCTCTTGCCCACAAGCTTGCTCTTCAGCTTACCAGGGTGCGCAAGGATGGCACGCTTCCTTATCTTCGTCCCGACGGCAAGACCCAGGTGACGGTAGAATATGACGAAAATGGCAAGCCAATCCGCCTTGAGGCAGTTGTCCTGTCCACTCAGCATGATGAGGCGGTAAGCCAGGAGCAGATTCACAACGACATTAAAAAGTACGTATTTGACGCCATTATCCCTGCGGAAATGATTGACAGCGAGACGAAGTTCTTCATCAATCCGACCGGACGTTTCGTAATCGGCGGCCCTCAGGGTGACAGCGGCCTGACAGGAAGAAAGATTATCGTTGACAGCTACGGCGGATACGCACGTCACGGCGGCGGTGCATTTTCCGGTAAGGACTGCACGAAGGTAGACCGTTCCGCAGCCTATGCGGCGCGCTACGTGGCCAAGAATATGGTGGCGGCAGGCTTAGCTGACAAATGTGAGATTCAGCTTTCCTACGCTATCGGCGTGGCTCATCCGACTTCTGTCATGGTAGATACCTTCGGCACCGGTAAACTGAGTGATGAGAAGCTGGTAGAAATTATCCGCGAAAACTTCGATTTACGCCCGGCTGGAATCATCCGTATGCTGGATTTACGCAGACCGCTTTATAAGCAGGTTGCGGCTTATGGACATTTTGGAAGAAATGATTTGGATTTACCGTGGGAGAAGCTGGATAAGGTGGAACTTCTGAAGTCTTATCTGTAAGAAAAATGGTTGAAATAAATAAGAGTTGATAAATAAAATCGCGTCGGATTTTCGTGAGGCCTGTGAGGCGGAACGGAAATGGGACGCGATTTTTTACTCTTTGCCAACGGATGGGTGGAATTATGGTGCGGCGGGAAGAAAAAAGTGACACGCGCCAGTCGGAGGGGTATAATAAATAATAGCTTTTTTCGTGGATACAGAGCAGAGACAGAAGGAAAATGGAGGGGAACGTTGTGATAAAAGTTAATCCGATTGACACAGAAGTGGGCGTTATCAGTGGCAGGGATGGGATTTATCTGGACAGACTGGAGAGTGATGGAAGGGATTTAACTGTTACAGGGGAATTTAACGGATCGCTGGTTTCGAGGAATGCGGGGAATCTGGAATGGATACCATATGAGTTGGTATTTCAATCGGTTCTGTCGTATTTTACGTGTGAACTCGATACGTATGAAGCGATGACGGAGTACCGGACAGACCGGTCGGAGTCATTTTTACTTGTTGAAGAGTCTCCGTATCTGCGGGATTTGCCAGTGAGAAGCGACTATAAAAGGGAGGAGTATCATCATTATCTGCTGTATACGTATGATGTTGTGCTCAATGTGCTTGCAAAGAAAATGAACTTAAAAATCAGGGGTGAAAAATGATGGAATGTATGGATGTAATTACACTGAGAGCTGTATTTATGGCGCGGGAGGAGGGACGTCTGCCGCCGTATTTAGGTTCTACGGTGCGTGGAATTCTGGGGCACTGCATTCGTGAATTTGTGTGCAATACGCCGCTTGTTAAATGTTTTAAATGCCCTGGCAGACAGGAGTGTCTCTATGTCCGCTGTTTCAGCAATACGGGAGGGGAGGTTGGAGCGATTAATCCATACACGCTCTATGTCCACACCCAGGGGAAAACCGAATGGAATCCGGGAGATATGTGTACTTTTGATCTGACATTGTTTGGACGGGCCGCTTTTTCCGCACGCGTTTATCTGGACGCGCTGATGAAAATGGAGAGAAAGGGCTGGGGGGCTTCTCGGCTTGCATTTCAGCTGGTCAGCATAACGGAACCGGACACGGGGGCGCTGATTTATGGGGGCGGAAAGTGCTGGGCGAATAATTTACAGCCGCATTCCATGAAAATTGGAGAACAGAGGGCGGAAACGGTCCTGATTACGTTTAATACTCCCCTGCGGATTGTGTCTGGCGGGAAACTGTTTCAGAGTCTGTCGTTTGAAATGCTGGTTAGGTTCCTGTATGGACGGCTGGAGCGGATGGGATATCTGTATGGCGATGGGGTAATGCCGTGGAATGAGGAGGAACTTAAGGAGAAGGCGGCCGGGATTGCAGTGAGGGATGAGGCGTGGCAGGAGGTTGATTTTTCCCGTTATTCAATGACACAGAAGGGGAATCGGGTGGAACTGCCGGCGAGATTGGGCTGGGTGATGTACGAGGGGGAACTCTCTTCATTTACGGGATTTTTGCAGGCGGGGAGGTATGCGCATGTGGGGAAGAGTGCGACGATTGGGTTTGGGCATTATAATATTTATTACGATAAATAAATTTAACGATAG
>CAUEKH010000379.1 GCA_959018155.1 uncultured Hungatella sp. | reverse complement strand
ACTGTGGATCCGAAGGATCCGCTGAAGCTGAGCCAGGAGGAGGAGGAACTTCTCCATACGCTGAAGCTGTCATTTCGCCATAATGAACTTCTCCACAAACATATCCGTTTCCTGTACTCTCATGGGAGCTTATATAAATGTTATAACTCCAATCTTCTCTATCACGGCTGCATTCCGATGAAAGAAGACGGAAGCTTTGACGAGATTATCGTGGACGGGATGGCGTACTCCGGCAGGAACCTGATGGATTACGTGGACAGGAAAATCCAGAATGCGTATTTCATGGCGGAGGAGTCCCCGGAGAAGGAAAATGCCAGAGATTTCATGTGGTATCTGTGGTGCGGCGCCAAATCGCCTGTTTTTGGAAAAGGGAAAATGACGACGTTCGAGCATTATTTTATCGCTGATAAGTCGACCCACAAGGAACCGATGAATCCTTATTACAGGCTGAGTGTGAAGGAGGAGGTCTGCGACCGGATTTTAGAGGAGTTCGGGCTTCCGAAGGAGGGATCCCACATCATCAATGGCCATGTGCCCGTGAAGATAAAGGAAGGGGAATCCCCTGTGAAGGCGGGAGGAAAGCTTTTTATTATAGATGGCGGCCTTTCCAAGGCGTACCAGTCGAGGACAGGCATTGCCGGTTATACCCTGATTTACAATTCCCATCACCTGGCGCTGGCGGAACACAAGCCATTTGATCCGAACAAAGAGAGTACTCCGAAGGTGTCTATCGTAGAAAATGTAAAGAAGCGCGTGATGGTGGCGGATACCGACAAAGGAGTGGAACTGGCCGGGCGGATTTCTGATTTAAAAGAGCTGGTTACTGCCTACAGAGAAGGTATTTTGAAGGAAAAAGTGGAATGATTATGAAATTTTAAGAATTTATTTACAGAAGATTCCTTTACGCGGCTTTCGGTTAATGGTATACTGGGAGAACACGTTCGGTTACTGGACTTAAGGAGGCTTTGATGAGCAGACAGGAGTCTTTACGGCGTTCGCGGGATACTCTGACAGGAGAAGTTCCCGGGAACGTGATTGAGGAAAATATCAGGTATTACGATGAATATATCAGAACAGAAGCGGCGAAGGGGCTGACAGAGGACGAGGTAATCGGTTCTATCGGAGATCCCCGCCTGATTGCGAAGACAATCATGGAGGCCGAGGAGAATGCGAGAGAAGAGGGCCGTCAGTACACTTACGGTTCTTACCAGGATGCGGGACGGACTGTCTACGAGGAAGATGACAGGACGGAAAATTATCACAGAATTGATTTGAGCAAATGGTACTGGAAGCTTGCGGCAATCCTGGTAGTGATTATTTTTGCTGTCCTCGTATTTGGAATTATTACGGGAGTGCTCAGTCTTCTGATTCCACTGATGGGACCGATACTGATGGTGGCTCTGATTTTCTGGATTATCCGGAGATCACGGGAGTAAGAAGATTAAATTAATAATTATAATAAATTTATTACAGAAATGTAACGGCAATTATATCCATAAAAATGGTATAATTGCCGTTTTTACTTGACAAAATGCACAGATACGGGTATACTCTATTTTGTAACAATTATGTAACATATTACGTAATGATAAACATTCGATAGAAAAACGTAAGAAACAGGAGTATAAAACATGGCGAATAAGACATGGAAAGTGCTTGGAATGCTGGGACTTTACGCAGTCCTTTCATGGGCGGTACCGGGTACAGCGAACGCAGCTGAGATTGCTGTTGAGACAAGCACCACACTGTATGCAAAGATAGATGCGCCGATTGTAGCGGTCAGAGCGGAAAAAGATGAGACAAGCCAGTCGGTTCTTCAGGCCTCCAAAGGCCAGATGTATGAAGTTTCAGCCACAGACGGCGAGGGCTGGGTGAAGATTACGACCCAGGCCGGGGAAGGGTACTTACCGTCCAGCCGGGTCACTATCATTGAGAAGGCAGAGGAGAAGGTGGACCAGAGCGCGAAGCGCCGCCAGGATGTGGTGTCATACGCGCTTCAGTTTGTGGGAAACAGATACGTTTACGGCGGACTGGATCCGAATACCGGGGTGGACTGTTCCGGATTTACGAGATACGTGATGCAGCACGCGGCCGGAATTACCTTAAGCCACAGTTCACGGGCACAGGCCGGTGAGGGAAGAGCCATCAGCTTCGACGAGATAAAGCCTGGCGATTTGATTTTCTATGGCGGAAGTAATTATATCAACCATGTGGCTCTTTATATCGGCAACGGTCAGATTGTACATGCTTCCACCGAGCGCACAGGAATTAAGGTGTCCAATGCGACGTACCGCACCCCTGTAAAAGTGGTCCGGGTTTTGGAGTAAATGCCTGTTTTTTATTTAACACTTGACGGGAAAACAATATAATTGTATAATGTCTGTAATGAATTTAACAATTATGTAACATTTGAAAACAAAAAGTAAAAAACAGGAGTAATGTCCCAATGATAAAGAAAAGTTGGAAAGTTTCTTTTACACAAATTCAGCGAGATGGCTGGAAGGCTTTTGGCCTGTTGGTATTCTGTGCGGCTCTTGCGGTTTTTAATCCCACGGACGCCATGGCAGAAGAAGTTTCCGGACCAGGTGTGATATCCGGTAATTACATAGCAACCATTGAAGCGGAGAGTGTTAATATTAATAAAGATGAGGCCGGTCAGGAACTTTTGAGGGCGGCATCTTACGGGGAACAGTTCCAGGTTCTTGAGGATATGGGCGACGGTTTCGTTAAGGTAAAGGTACGTGACGCGGTCGGTTATCTTCCTGTTGAAGGATATGCTTCACTTTCCCAGACTGATGAGGCAACGCTTGCGGCACTGGATGCCGCTCAGGATGCAGCAGCGGCGGCGGAGTTCAGACAGGGCGTCGCGAACTATGCACTTCAGTTTGTAGGCGGCCGGTATTCTTATGGCGGCAGCGACCCGCATACCGGGGTGGACTGTTCCGGTTTCACCAGGTACGTGATGCAGCACGCAGCCGGCATTTCTTTGGCCCGTTCGTCTGGCGGACAGGCTGCACAGGGAACACCTGTGAGCGCAGACCAGATGAAGCCTGGTGATTTGATTTTTTATGGAAATGGCAGATCGATCAACCATGTGGCCATGTATATCGGTAACGGTCAGGTTGTACATGCTTCTACCTATAAGACGGGGATTAAGACATCTCCGTGGAATTACCGTACACCAGTTAAGATTGTCAATGTGATTGGTGCTTAAAGGACAAGAGGAAAAGGGATTTTTTTAAGGGATATAGAGGGCCTCCGACAGGGAACTGTCGGGGGTTTTTCGTTTTTACTGTCGAAAAATGGGAAAACCCTGGATAGGGGAGCTATCCAGGGTTTTCTGAGGGGAGTATAAATAATTAATAAGGATGAGGAAAAATAATTCCTCAGACTAATTATAGTATAGGTAAGAAAAAAATGCAAAGTTATTTTAAATATTTTTTTGCATAATCCGAGCTGAAACTGCCATACTAAGCTTGTAACAAAAAAAATCGACAGGAGGTATCATAAGATGTCTAATAAGAACAACTACAATGATAACTA
>CAUEKH010000378.1 GCA_959018155.1 uncultured Hungatella sp. | reverse complement strand
CTCGAACCTGCGACCTTCTACACGTCAAGCAGATGCTCTCCCAGCTGAGCTATATCTCCATACCGCTATTCTATACGATCATCGAAAAAAAATCAATACCAGAATTACTGTTTTTGTTGATGGAAGAGAAAATATTACATATAATAGCGTTATACCTTTTCAGGACGAGAAGGAAGAGGAGGTTTGTTATGTGGAGGAGATTACGAAAAGATAAGAGGTTTCGAAATGTCATGACATCGGCGGCGGTTGTGCTGTCCGCTCTGCTTCAGACATTCGTAATTCAGGCGTTTATCCGTCCGGCAGGGCTTTTATCAGGCGGGTTTACGGGAATTGCCATCTTAATTGACAGGGTGACATCTTTATTTGGATTCAATATTTCCACCTCTCTGGCAATGATTATTTTAAATATTCCTGTGGCCTGGGCGTGCAGCAGGAGTATCAGCAGACGGTTTACATTTTTCTCTCTGATACAGGTATTTCTGGCCAGTATCTTTTTGAAAATGTTCCATTTTCATCCGATTTTTGAGGATGTTATTTTAAATGTGATCTACGGAGGCGTCCTGTATGGGTTCTGTATCGTGCTTGCCCTCCGCGGAAATGCATCCACCGGCGGCACGGATTTTATCGCTCTCTACGTCTCAAATAAGACGGGGAATTCCATCTGGACATACGTTTTCTGTGGAAATGTCGTTCTGCTTTCCATTTTCGGCGCAATTTTTGGCTGGGATTACGCGGGATATTCCATTCTGTTTCAGTTCGTTTCCACGATGATTGTTTCTACCTTCCATCACCGGTATGAGCGGGTGACACTTCAGATTACGACGGCGAAGGGAAAGGAGATCATGGAAGCGTATGTGAAGGCGTTCCGCCATGGGATATCGTGTGCGGACGCAGTGGGAGGCTACAGCAAAAAGCATATGTACCTGCTCCACACAGTCGTGTCTTCTTATGAGGTGGAAGATATTATTACGCTTCTTCATGAGGTGGATGATCGTGTGATCGTCAACATGTTTAAGACACAGCAGTTTTATGGCGGCTTTTACCGCGCGCCTATCGAATGACATTTTGTGCGCCTGAATATATTTTTCCGTTATCATAAAAAAATGGCAGCCTGTCCCGGCTGGGATCAGGCTGCCATTTTCAGGCATTTACAAATTATGAAATACGACTGGCCGGCACATCAGGAAGCTGTCGGGCCACGGTGACTCTGTTTACCGCCTGCGGCGAAATCCATAAAAATGGTATTTCTTCAGCTTTGAAAACCAGTTAAAATAGAAGAAGAACAGGATTGATGTTACAACCCATGTCAGCGGATAACTGAAAATAACGGTCTGAATCGTTGGCCGGATCGGCACTGCAATCCAGATCCAGACAATTCGCAGGGCACAGACGCCGAGGCTGGTGATTATCATAGGAATCCAGCAGTCTCCCACACCTCTTAAGGATCCGGAGTAAATCTCGATGCAGACGTAGGTGAAGAAGGTCGGAACGAGATAGCGGAGAATCTCCGTTCCTTTTTCAATAACCGCCGCATCCGTGGTGAACAGCAGGTAGATATAACTTCCGCCCCAGTAGAGAAGGACACTTAAGAGAATCGTGGCCGCAAAACTCATGGCCATACATACATGAATCCCCTTGTGGACGCGTTCCTTTTTGCCGGCGCCAAAATTCTGTCCCACAAATGTGGTGATGGAGATACCGAAGGCATTGATAATCATCCAGAATACACTGTCGATCTTTCCATAGGCTGTCCATGCGGCAATGGTATCAGTTCCCAGTGAATTGACGCTGGACTGGATGATAACATTGGATGAAGAATACATAACGGACTGGAGGCCGGCCGGGAAACCAATCTGAATAATACGTTGTAACATTTCCTTATCAATGCGGATC
Organism: uncultured Hungatella sp.; assembly: GCA_959018155.1. Lineage (GTDB taxonomy): Bacteria > Bacillota > Clostridia > Lachnospirales > Lachnospiraceae > Hungatella. Next base: position 1,663 of record CAUEKH010000378.1, on the reverse strand, counting down.
AGCTTTGGATTTAAATGGTAGGATTCCTTCGTCCGCGACAGCACGTAAATGACGAGGACAGCACTGACAAGCTGGGAGAGGATCGTCGCCAGCGCAGCGCCCATAACGCCCATGTGAAACAGTACGACGAAGACAATATCGAGCACGATATTGGTAAAACAGCTGGCGATCAGGAAATAGAGAGGCCGTCTGGAGTCCCCGATGGCGCGGAGGATCCCGGCGCCCATGTTGTAAATCAGGTTCCCGATGACTCCGACAAAATAAATCCGCATGTAAAGCACCGCATGGCCTAAAATGTCATCCGGCGTCCCCATGGCGCCCAGCGCAAACGGCGCTCCGACAATGCCGACTACCATGAGCACCAGCCCGCCCAGAATGGAAAACGCAATCGCGGTGTGGACGGCGCGGCTGACCCGTTCCGGCTGCCTGGCCCCGTAAAACTGAGAAATAATAACGGTGGCGCCCGAAGAAAGCCCTATGAAGAATCCGACTAAAAGGTTAATCAGGGTTCCGGTAGGACCTCCAACGGCCGCCAGCGCTTCTTTTCCGACGAAACGGCCCACGATAACGGCATCCGCTGTGTTGTAGAGCTGCTGGAAAAATGTTCCGAACAGAATCGGGAAGAAAAAAAGAAGAAGCTGTTTCCAGATCACCCCTTCTGTTATTTGGTTATACTCCATTGCATCCTGTGTCTTTGTTTGGCGTGTCATAGTGATTTCCTCTTAGTATGTAATGATATGATTCTTTTCTCATTATACAGTCAGATGGGAAAAAACACAATCCCCGACAGAGCAGGATCCCGGCTCAAATCGTAAATTATTTTTCGGGAAGTTTTGCCTTGGAAACGGCCTTGTCAATGGCTTTTAAGAGGACAGTCGAGGTATAGCGGGTTTCTGTGGAATAGGAAATATTGTCCGTCGACTGGTTCTTTACAATCTGCTCTGAAAGAGAGTCCATGGCAGGCTGCATCAGCGGGTACATGGTGGTGACGGACTCGCTTAGCGGTACGAGAGAAACCGAGGTGATTCTGTCCGCATCCACGGTTACTTCCACGTTCACTTCCTGGTTATTTAAGGTTATGGAGGAGGAGTAGATTCCGGGTATGTAGGAAGCCGCCTCCCCGGAAGTGGGGACCGTGTCCTTCTTCGGACGGAACATAAATAAAAACAGAGTGATAAGAAGTATGCCAAGTCCGACAAAAATAGCGGTATAGATTATCTCTTTCATTCGTAAAACGACAATTTTAGTTTTAGAGCTCATAAATTTCAGAGGTCCTCCGAACAGTTTTGTTATAATGTATTCCAGGCAGAAAGAGTTTATGAGTGGAAAGGAAAATCGAAAATTTATCTGTTGATTTTCCGACTGATTGTGATATAATAAAAACAGAACAAATGTTCGAAAGGAGTATTGCCATGTCTTTGCAGTTCATTCTCGGTGGTTCCGGTTCCGGAAAGACCCACCGCCTTTATACAGAGCTGATTCGTGAATCCATGGAATCACCGTCCACGCAGTATATCGCCATTGTCCCGGAACAGTTTACCATGCAGACGCAGAAGGAGATTGTGACCCTTCATCCGGCTCACGGCGTCATGAATATTGATATCGTCAGTTTTGAACGTCTGGCTTACCGTGTCTTTGAGGAACTGGCCATTGTGAATCCCAA
>CAUEKH010000377.1 GCA_959018155.1 uncultured Hungatella sp. | reverse complement strand
CGAAAAAGTGGCGCGCGCGGAAGAGCGTTTTGGTTTTGTCTCAGCGTCTGAACTGGCATCGGAGTAATATTTCTGGAGGCGCACTCTGAATAACGCGCTCTGCTCTGCCTGCGGCAGGAGCCTCCACACCTGCCAGATGGAGATACATTTAGAAATGGTCCGCCAGTTCCTGCTGTCCCAGCCTCACACCAAACTGAGGGAGGTGGCTTTAAACTTCGGTTTCTACGATGAATTTCATCTAAGCAAATCATTTAAAAAGCAGTTTGGCCTCTCTCCTGCCCAGTATAAAGCGGCACAGTCGATTCACTCATCTGAATCGACAAAATAATTACGCGGAATGTGCTTTACTTATGCAGCCAAATCCGTTACAATAGGTTCATCAGCAGAAATCGAACAAATGTACGGAGGTAGCACAATGAAGAAATTACTGCGGCTCGCAATCATGACCGGACTGATCTCCCTGTTCTCAGCCGGAAGCTGTATCACAGCCCTGGCCGGCACATGGAAGATAGCCGAAAACCACTGGTTCTATCAAAATGAAGACGGTACGATGGCCGTTTCCCGCTGGCTAAAGGATCCGGCTGACGGAAAATGGTATCATTTTAACAGTGATGGCTATATGGAAACCGGCTGGATTATCGACCGGAATCGCTGCTACTATCTGGATGGCACCGGCGCCATGGCAGAAAATACCGTCACTCCCGACGGTTACTACGTGGGAAACGACGGCGCCTGGATAGAAGAATGGGAGGCAGATACCGCTAAGACGCTTTCCGGGGACAGCCTGTATCCCGCTCTGGCCCAGGAGATCACAGCGCTGGTCAATGCAGAAAGAACGGCCAACGGTCTCCGTGAAGTAACGATAAGCGACTCTCTGAATCAGGCCGCGGCCGTGCGGGCAAAAGAAATCACAGGGACATTTTCCCACTTCCGTCCTGACGGAACCCGCTGTCACACAGTTCTTGACGATTTGAACATTGATTTTACCTTTGCCGGAGAGAACATCGCCTATGGCCAGGATACGCCTGCCGAGGTGATGAACGACTGGATGGAGTCTGAGAGCCACAGGAAAAATATCCTGAACAGCCGATATGAGGAAATTGGCGTGGCCTGTTATAAGCAGAATGGAATTTATTACTGGGTGCAGGTTTTTAAACAGAATTAAACTTTACTTCTTTCTTTTCACGCATATTTTTTCGTAATACTTTTATTAACATAGGAATTTTAGCAATTTTAGCAGTTTTAGCAATTTCAGGAGTTTTAGCAATTTTAGCAGTTTCAGCACTTACAGCAGTTTTTATTTTCAACATTACTTTTATCCGTCAGAAAGAATGGATTTCTGAGGCTCAGATACAAAACAGGGCGTTGAGTTGATTGCGATATCCCGGTTAAAGAGATACGTAATACAAATCAACGCCCGCCACCTCATTCTACTCCTCAGGCAGTTTCTCCATCTGCTTCAGCACTTCCTCAGACGCCGAGTCCAGAAGGTAATTCTTATTCTTTTCTCCCGTCTTCCCCTCTTTATACTCCTGGTGAAGATTCTCGCTCCTGTATCGGATATCCTCCTCCAGTTCCCTGGCCGAGATCAGCCTGCAACCCTGCCCGTGAATAATAATCTGTTCCAGGTGGTCGGAGGTAGCCACCGTCACATCATACTTTTTCCCGTTTTCATGGGCGAATTTCTCGATATACTGGTCAGCCGTTTCTGCCTCCTTCGTATAGACCACCTTAATATTATGGTAATTCAGGCACTCTGTCACATGGCCCTGGACGCGGTAGGCGTCGAAAACGGCTATCAGCTCGCATTTTCTCATTCCCTGATAGTTGCACAGAATGTCGAGAAGCTTTCCGCGGGCACTGTCGATATTCACTTCCGCCAACTCCGTAAGTTCCTTCCAGGCAAATATAATGTTATAGCCATCCACCAGCAGATACTCCGTTCTCGGCGCTTCCTTCTTAAACACTCTGACTGTGGGACCGGCTGGCGCCGGACTCTTACTCTTTCTGCCCTTTCCCGCCCAGCTTTTTTTGTTCTTGTCCCCGCGGTTGGCATAGAAGGTGCGCTCTAAGATGGCATCCACCTCGTCGGTGTCAATCCATTCCTCGTCACTCCAATTTCCCGGCTGTGCTGCCGTCTGCCCTGCCGTCACACTCTCTTCCCCTGTTTTTCCCGGTTCCAGACAGCTTTCTAAGTGCATGTAATCTTTTACTTCTCTCCAGTTCACCACGAACCCGGCCCCATGGGCGCAGAATACGGAATCAGCCGGGTTAGCCGTATCTCCCTCCGCGTCATATCCGATGGCCGCGATCACCTCCGGTGTATTGTGGCATGTGCCATACCCCTTAAGAGACAGTTCCAGACGCCCCGAACCGCCGGTGTAGGCTGTCACCTCCTTCTGGTATCCATCCATACAGGCAACCGGCGCAGTTCCGGTCAGTATGGCCCGCTCCCCTTCCAGCCAGGGGGGATTGAAGCTGCCGGCCATTCGTTCCACATCGCTCATCGCCCGGCCCACCATCTTCTCCGGAAGATCGAGACGGAATTCATAAAATGGCTCCAGCAATTCAGAATCCGCCTGCATCAGCCCATGGCGGACAGCCCGGTAAACAGCCTGCCTGAAATCTCCGCCTTCCGTGTGCTTGATATGCGCCCGCCCCGACATCAGTGTGATTTTCATATCCGTGATGGCAGAGCCTGTGAGAACGCCCTTGTGTTCCCTCTCCTCCAAATGAGTCAAAACCAGCCTCTGCCAGTTCTTCGCCAGAATCTCCTCCCGGCAGTCTGTCGCAAACTGGAGGCCGCTTCCCGGTTCCCCCGGCTCTAAAAGAAGGTGGACCTCAGCATAATGGCGAAGCGGTTCAAAATGGCCGACACCCTCCACCGTATTTTTGATTGTCTCTTTATAGACGATGCTGCGGTCCCCGAATTCTACCGCCAGACCGTACCGCTTCTCCACCAGGCTCTTTAAAATCTCCATCTGGATTTCACCCATGAGCTGCACATGGATTTCTTTCCTGCTTTCCTCCCAGACAATGTGAAGTTCCGGATTCTCCTCCTCCAGTTGACGGAATTTCGACAGTTCAGCCACCGCATCCGTCCCCTCCGGAAGAAGGATCCGGTACGTCATCACCGGTTCTAAAAGCGGCATTACCGAAGCGGCCTCGACTCCCAGCCCCTGCCCCGCTTCCGTAGCCGTAAGGCCCGTAACGGCACAGATAGAGCCCGCCGGCGCCTCCGGCGCCGTCTCAAACTTCTCCCCCGAGTAAAACCGAATCTGATTGATCTTCTCCCCGCCAATCATCTCCTTCACCCGCAGACAGCCTCCCGTTATCTTCATATGGGTCAGCCTGCTGCCCTGGTTATCCCTCGTGATTTTAAAAACCTTCGCACCGAACTCCTCCGGATATTCCCGCCCCTCCGTATACTTCTCCACACCTTTTAAAAATGGTTCCACACCTTCCAGCTTCAGGGCCGATCCGAAAAAGCACGGGTACAGCTTTCTTTCGAGAATCATCGTCCGAATCAGTCCCGTCTCCACCGTACCGCACTCTAAATAC
>CAUEKH010000376.1 GCA_959018155.1 uncultured Hungatella sp. | reverse complement strand
GGGCAGCCACTGCGATTTTGGCTGTTACCGTTACCAGAAGCCTGACGAGGCCGATCAAAGAGATTGAAGAAGCGGCTCAGGAGATGGCCAAGGGAAAATTAAAAATTGATTTACAGTACACATCACAGGATGAACTTGGCAGTCTTGCAGAGAATATGCGTTTTATGTCAAAGAAAATATCTTATTATATGGGAGAACTCACCGATGCGATGAAACAGCTTGCAGGCGGTGATTTGAACGTGAGAAAAAGAGAAGATTTCCTGGGAGATTTCGGCCCTGTGCAGATGGCGATCCGGTCGCTGGTAGACTCTTTAGACGATGCTTTTTCCAAAATCAGCCTGGTTGCTGAGGAGGTGTCCAGCGGCGCCAGTCAGGTATCTTCCGGAACTCAGGTGCTGTCCCGCGGCGCCACGGAACAGGCCGGGTCGGTAGAAGAACTGGCCGAGGCGGTGAACGAGATTTCCTGGAAAGTAAAAAATAATGCAAAGAATGCGGGTGACGCGCGCCAGAAGGTGGCGGAAACCGGCGAGCAGATTATGCAGAGTAACCAGAGTATGCAGGAGATGCTTCGGGCGATGGATGAGATCGCCGTTTCTTCTCAGAATATCCGCAGGATTATCAATACGCTTGAGGACATATCATTTCAGACGAATATTCTGGCCCTGAATGCGTCTGTGGAAGCGGCGCGGGCAGGCAGCGCGGGGAGCGGATTTGCAGTGGTTGCCAGCGAGGTGCGGCATCTCGCCAGCAAATCGTCTGACGCGTCCAAAACTACGGCGGCTTTAATCGAGACCGCTTTAAACTCCGTAGAGAATGGTTCTAAAATAGCCCGGAAAACGGAAAAAGATCTGCTTTCTGCTGTAGAAGGGACGAAAACTGTGATGGAGATGATCGATCAGATTTCACAGGCATCTGAAAAGCAGGCTGATTCTATTTTGCAGGTAACTCAGGAAATTGACGAGATTTCAGGCGTGGTCCAGATGAACACGGCCACTTCAGAAGAAAGCGCCGCAGCCAGCGAAGAACTGGCGGGTCAGTCTCTGGTCTTAAAAGATCTTGTCAGCCTGGTTAAGTTAAAAGAGAATGGTCAGACAGGCAGACGGATATAAGGGTGGAGAGATGAATGATCCATTTTACTGTAAATTGAGGAGAAATTATGAAAGGATATAAAAAGCGTTCGGTTTTAATTTTGGCAAGTGTCGTCAGTCTGCTGCTGCTCAGCACTGCCTTTATGTTCTCCATGCTCAATCGAATTACCATGAAAATGGATCAGGGTTCCAACGAACGGATGCTCAATTCCACACGGATCATACAGAGCAGTATCCGCTGTCAGTTTCGCAATGATGAAGAGCGGATCAACTCATTTGCCGGACTGTATGCACTGAGAGGCGGTAACGCCAGGTCGACCAGCATACTTGCCAATTACGCAGAAGCAACAGACTTCTATCGCTTTTATTACATGGATTTAAGCGGTACCGGGACAGACAGTAATGGCGAGACGGTGGAGGCCGCTTCACTGCCATTTAAAGAGACTGCACTTACGATGGGGCAGTATGGTTACACGGATGCATACATAGGGAGCAGCGGCCGCCTTCAGATCACATTCCAGGCGCCGGTCTGGCTGAACGGGGAACAAATCGGCGCCCTGTATGCGGACAAGACGCTGTACAATTACAGGGATCCCTCACTTTTTACGTTCAGCAACGGTGCAGGATATGCTTTTATAGTGGATGGCCGCGGATCCTGGATTATTGAAAGTTCCGGTTCCAAAACAGATGATGTCTATGCCTTTCTGGAGGAAAATGGAAATAACTCTAAAATCCAGGAAGAACTGAAAGAACTGATGCAGAACAATAAGGCGGGGACCATGAATATTAAGTTCCACGGCGAGGACAGCATCATGTGCTTCCTTCCCAAGGGCAATTCCTACAACTGGTATGTCCTTTCTGTTATGCCGAAAAGCGTTCTTCAACAGGAGTCCTCCGAGATTATCAATATGGTAGTAATCACATTTGCGGAGCTGGCAGGTGCGTTACTTCTCATAACCATGCTTCTTCTCAGCCGTGAATCCATGAAGGGACGGGAGCAGGGGCGTATTTACCGGGAACGTCTTTTCCAGAATATTTCATCCAATATTGATTTTGCCTTTCTCCTCTACACTCCGGAAAGCCAGAAGGTGGAGATGGTTTCAAACAATGTGAAGGTACTATACGATATTGAACCGGAGCAGGTTGTGGCTCAGCCGGGGCTTCTGTTTGAGCGGTGCGGGGTGCCGGAGGATGACAAAGATCGAATCGCATTTTTTGAAGGAAAACTGAAAAACAAGGTGCGCAATGAGTACCGGACAGGCACGGAGGATAATCTTCAGCGCTGGATTGAGGTACATTTTCTTCCTGCGGATGACGGGCAGTATCTGGCAGTAATGCGCGATACTTCAAGAGAACATCACATGCGTTCTGACTTGGCGGCCGCCCTTTTACAGTCTCAGGAAAATAACAGAGCCAGGACGGCTTTCTTCTCTTCCATGTCCCACGACATCCGCACACCGATGAATGGAATTATAGGTATGACCGCGATCGCACAGGCGAATCTGGACAACAGGGAGAAAATGGAGAACTGCTTAAATAAGATCTCTGTGGCATCGGAACATTTACTTGCCCTGATTAATGAGGTGCTGGACATGTCCCGCATCGAGAGCGGGAAACTCAGCCTGAAATGTGAACCGGTCAATCTACCGGAGCTGATCTCCGACGTGCTGCTTCTTGTCAAACCGGAATTAAATAAAAAAGGTCATACGATGCACGTGAAATCTTCTGTGCTGGATTACGATGTTGTCATGGGAGATACCCTGCATTTACAGAAAATCCTTATGAATCTACTGTCCAATGCTGTGAAATATACGCCTGAAGGCGGTGAAATATTTATCAGTCTCCAGGAGAAGAGACGCAATGAACGGATGATTGATATTATTTTTCAGATAGAGGATAACGGGATCGGTATGGAGCCGGACTTTGTGGAACGGATTTTCAACCCGTTTGAGAGAGCGGAAGACAGCCGGTTAAGTAAGATTGCCGGAACTGGTCTTGGAATGGCAATCACAAAAAATATTGTAGACATCATGGGCGGAACTATCAGCGTAGAGAGTACGCCCGGCGTCGGATCAACATTTACTGTCGTCCTGCCAATGATGCTGTCAGAAGCTGTCACCCAGGAAGAAGAGGCTCTGGCGGGCCATACGGTTCTGGTGGCAGATGACAGCCAGGATACGTGTGAAGGAATCAAGCTTATGCTGGAGACGGCTGGGGTGCGTGTGGACTGCTCTTTAAGCGGCCGGGAAGCGGTGGAAGCCGTGTACAGAGCTCATCAGGAGGAAAATGATTATTTCGCGGTGATTGTAGACTGGAAGATGCCGGATATTGATGGAATTGAGACCGCCCGCCGCATCCGCCAAAATGTGGGAGCAGATCTCCCGATTATCCTGCTGTCCGCCTACAACTGGGAGGAAGCGGAACAGGAGGCGACGGAAGCGGGGATTAACGGATTTCTCACAAAACCCATCTTCCGCTCTGAA
>CAUEKH010000375.1 GCA_959018155.1 uncultured Hungatella sp. | reverse complement strand
GAACAATACCTCCATGTTGATGATCACCAATGACTTAGGGATCGTGGCGGAGGTCTGCGACGAGGTCAGCATTATGTATGCCGGTAAGATTGTAGAACACGGCACGCTGCGCGATATCTTTAAAGGAACGAGTCATCCTTATACAGAAGGGCTGTTCAACTCCCTTCCAAATATTGAGCGCCGTCAGGATGAGTTAAAGCCGATTCCTGGTCTGATGCCGGATCCCACCGATTTACCATCCGGCTGTCCGTTCCATCCGCGCTGCCAGTACTGTCAGGAAATCTGCAAAACGCGGGTACCGGCTGTGACGCAGTTAAGTGAAACCCACAGAGTTGCCTGCCTCGCCTACGAGGAAGGAACCGGCGTGACATTAGGAGGAAAATAACCGTGAGCGACGTTTTATTAGAAGTAAAAGATTTGAAAAAATATTTCCAGGTGCCCGGCGGTGTGCTTCACGCGGTTGACGGTTTGAGTTTTCGCCTTGAGCGGGGAAAAACCCTTGGCGTGGTAGGAGAGTCCGGCTGCGGCAAATCGACTACCGGCCGTGCCATTCTGCGCCTTCAGGAGCCGACCAGCGGCGAGATTATTTTTGACGGGCGGGATATCACGAAGGTGAGCAGCCAGGAAATGCGGAAACTCCGCAGCGAGATGCAGATTATTTTCCAGGATCCGTTTGCGTCACTGAACCCGAGAAAGAGTGTCAGTGAGATTATTGGGGAGCCGCTGCGTCTCCATAAAGTCTGCAAATCGAAACAGGAGAGAGAAAAACAGGTATTGAAGCTGATGGAGCTGGTAGGTCTTGCCTCCCGTCTCGTGAATACATACCCTCATGAGCTGGACGGCGGACGTCGTCAGCGTATCGGAATCGCGCGCGCTCTGGCTATGAATCCGAAGTTCATCGTCTGTGACGAGCCGGTTTCCGCTCTTGACGTGTCGATTCAGGCTCAGATTCTGAACCTGCTTAAGAGGCTTCAGAAGGAACTGGGGCTTACGTATATGTTTATTACCCATGACTTATCTGTCGTCAATTATTTCTCCGACGATATTATCGTCATGTACTTGGGTAAGGTGGTGGAACACGCAAGTGCGGTTCAGCTGTTTGAAAAACCGACCCACCCCTACACGAAGGCACTGCTTTCAGCGATTCCTGTTCCCGATATTGATGTGAAGAGGGAGCGGATTCTTTTGAAGGGAGAACTTTCTTCCCCGATTAACCCGAAGCCTGGCTGCCGTTTTGCGCCCCGCTGTGAGTACGCGAAGGAGTGCTGTATGTCAGAGGAGCCGCCGTTAAAGGAGGTCAGCCCGGGACACTTCGTGGCGTGTCATTTTTCAGAAAAGTTTTAATCCAGGAGGAGAGAGATGGAGATTACCATTGACAAACAGTATATGACGGACTGTTTAAGGCGTCTGATTGCGGCGCCCAGTCCGGTTGGATATTATGAGGAAATCAACCCTGTCATGGAGGAACTGGCCGCTGAACTCGGATACGAGGTCACATATGACAGGAAACACACGGTCTACATTACGATGGAGGGAGAGGATTCTTCCAAAACGGTCATGATCGGAGGTCATCTTGACACTCTCGGCATGATGGTGCGTAAGATTGAAAGTGACGGTACAATCAGAACCCGCAATTTAGGCGGTTTAAATTATTACAGCCTTGATGGGGAGACTGTCACCATCCACACGCTGGATGGCCGCAAGTACACCGGACTGATGGTGTGCCAGTCCCATTCCACCCATGTGTTTGAGGACGCCCGCTCTTTAGAGCGCAAGGAGAACACAATGCTGATCAGCCTCGATGAGAAGGTTTCATCGAGAGAGGATGTGGAGAAGCTTGGCATCAGCCACGGTGACTTTATATCAATCGAGCCTCATTTTGAGGTAACGAAAAACGGCTATATCAAGACCCGCTTTATTGATGACAAGGCGGCGGTGGCAGCTATCTTCGGGATGGCAAAATATTTTAAGGATTCCGGCAAAAAGCCGAAATACCGCACCCTGCTTGCATTCCCGCATTATGAGGAGATCGGCCACGGCGGCGCTTATATCCCGGAAGAGGTGGAAGAATTCGTCGCAGTGGATATCGGACTCATCGGTCCGGACTACAATGGCCACGAGAAGGGAGTCAGCATCTGCTGTAAGGATTTCCATACGCCGTACGACAGAGGACTGACGAAGCGTATCATTGGCCAGGCCCAGAAGGCCGGCTGTGACTATGCGGTGGATATTTTCTATCGCTATGGAACGGACGCCAGCGCGGCATTAAAGTGCGGCAATAACGTATACGCGGCTGCCCTTGGCATGGCATGTTACTGCAGCCATGGGGTAGAGCGCACCCACATCGACGGAATTGAGAATACAGCGAGGCTTTTAGCGGCTTATGCGCTGGATTTATAGGGGAAGAAAAAAGGCATCGGAGCAGGTTTCCGATGCCTTTTTTGAACTCTACGGCAGTAAACTGTGAACAATTCTGCACAGATTCTGATTTAGTACTGTTTCATATATTCCCCGTGGGCGGAAATGAGTTCGTCGCACATGGCAATGATATCCGGGATATTTAACTCCGCAGCTGTATGGGGATCCAGCATGGCCGCCTGATAGATGGTCTGGCGGTTTTTCGTTCTGGCTGCTTCAATCGTTAAAAGCTGGATGTTGATATTGGTGAGGTTCATGGCAGCCAGCTGAAGCGGGAGCGGTCCTACATGGCATGGAGTAATTCCACTGCCATCTACGAGACACGGCACTTCCACACAGGCGTCAGCAGGAAGATTGTCGATGAGGCCGTGATTGATCACATTGCCGCCGATTTTATAAGGCTTATTCGTAACAACCGCTTCCATGATATAGGAGGCATACTCGCGGGAACGCGTATGGGTCACTGCGCCGTCCTTTAAGATATCAGCCTTCTCCTGATCCCACTCTTTGATCTGCCGGATGCAGCGGCGCGGATATTCGTCAAGCGGAATCTGGTAATTGTCGATCATCTCCGGGTATTTACTCTTGATGAAGAGCGGGTTGTACTCTGCGTTGTGCTCGCTGGACTCGGTGCAGTAGTAGCCCAAATGGCGGATGTATTCAAAACGCACCATATCGCTGTGAAGTTCTTTTAAATTTTTCTCCTCTGCGCGGCGGCGGATCTCCGGGTATAAGTCGTTGCCGTCTTTATCGTGCAGCTTTAAGAGCCAGCCCATATGGTTGATGCCGGCGATGAGTTCTGTGCGGCCTTCTAACTTGTCTTCCATACCTAACTCTTTTAAAAGTGTCTCTGAACACGTCTGGACGCTGTGGCATAAGCCGATAGTCCTGATTTTTGTGTAGCGCTGCATATAGCCGGTCAGCATGGCCATGGGGTTCGTGTAATTTAAGAACAGGGTGTTGGGGCAGACTTCTTCCATGTCACGGGCAAATTCTTCCATGACAGGGATGGTGCGCAGCGCGCGCATGATGCCGCCGATTCCCAGCGTGTCGGCAATGGTCTGCTTTAAGCCGTATTTTTTCGGGATCTCGAAATCTGTGATTGTGCAGGGGTCATAGCCGCCTACCTGGATAGCGTTTACCACGAAGGTGGCATCCCGCAGG
>CAUEKH010000374.1 GCA_959018155.1 uncultured Hungatella sp. | reverse complement strand
CCATGCTTTAAATATCGCGGGATTCGTCCGGGACGAGATGTAGGAGGCTTTTTATGGAACGGATTTATGTCATAGAGGATGATGATAATATCAGGGATCTGATCAGGATTGCCTTAGAGGGCTTCGGCTACGAGGTGAGAGCCTGGGAGACGGCTGAGGAGGCGCTTAAGAACTTGGAGGCGGATAAGCCGTCTCTCGCCGTCTTTGATTTGATGCTTCCCGGTATGGATGGGCTTACGGCAATCAGGAAAATAAGGGAAAATCAGTCATTTCAGGATATGCCGATCTTAATTCTGACTGCCAGGGACAGGGAATTTGACAAGGTGGCCGGACTCGACGGAGGGGCCGACGACTATATGACAAAGCCCTTTGGCGTGATGGAACTGGCTGCCAGGATCCGGAGCCTGTTACGGCGCAGCGGGAAGAAAAAGGAAAATGACGATGTTCTGGAAATGTACTGCGTTACCCTGAACAAGAAGACGAGAGAAGTTCTCTGCGAAGGAAAACTGGTGGAGCTGACGCTCAAAGAATTTGAACTGCTGCAGTATCTGATGGAAAATGGGAAGCGCGTGGTGACCAGGGATGAACTGCTCAATCATATCTGGGGATACGACTACGACGGGGAGACTAGAACTCTCGATATGCATATCAGGACGCTGCGCCAGAAGCTGGGAAGCGCCGGGGGCGCCTGCATCCGGACGATCCGCGGCGTGGGATACCGTTTTGTAAAGACGGAGGAAGGTTGATATGAGGAAAGCCATATTTGCAAAATTCATACAGGTGATTCTCGCGGCGCTGGTGTTAAGCAGCGCCATCTTTTATATTGCGGCCAGTTCCGCGCTGCTTAAAAATTCCAGAAAGGATATGGTATACACGCTGAAGGCCATTGACAGCGTCTTAGATTACCAGGGGAAGCTGGAAAATGAGGTTTCCCGGCTGGAGGAGACGGTCAGTGAAAATAACAGCCGTTTTACCGTGATTCGCCGCGACGGCGCCGTGGCGGCTGATACGGGGGTAGTGGACACTTCCTCGATGGATAACCATTTAGACCGGGAGGAGGTGGCGGCGGCTCTGGCGGACGGGCAGGGGTCCTCGAGACGCTACTCCGATACGCTAAAAAGAAATATGCTCTATGTCGCGCTGGCCTCAGACCATTCGGACTACATTCTGCGCATGGCGGTCCCTTATACCGGGATGCGGGAGTATTTGCTTCTCCTGCTTCCGGCCGTATGGCTCGGCCTCTTAGCGGCCCTGATGTACTCCGCCTTTTCCGCAGACAGCTTTGCGGCCTCCGTCACAAAGCCGCTGAAGGAGATCTCCCAGGAGATGTTAAAGGTCAACGGCGATTATACGGATTTATCTTTTGAGACGTATCAGTACCCGGAAATCAATATTATCGCTGAGACGACGACGGAGATGTCGAAGAACGTGAAGGCGTATTTAAACCAGATTGAGAAAGAACGGCAGATCCGCCAGGAATTTTTCAGCAACGCCTCCCACGAACTGAAAACGCCGATCACCTCAGTCCAGGGATACGCGGAACTGTTAGAGAGCGGAATTATAACGGATGAAGGACAGAAAATGGAATTCATCCGCCGTATCAAGAAGGAAGCCATCCACATGACGGGTCTGATTAATGATATTCTGACGATTTCCAGGCTTGAAACGAAGGAGGCGGAGGTGGTGTTCGGTGAAGTGCGGATGAGCGTAATTGTCAGTGATACGGCAGAGTCGCTGAAACCTCTGGCCGCCAGCCACGAGGTCTTAATTCACACGGAATGCTGTCCCGTCACCGTGTATGCCAACGACAGACAGATGAGAGAACTCCTCCTAAACCTGGTCAGCAATGCGGTGAAATACAACAGGCCAGGCGGCGAGGTCTGGGTGAGCGTCGGGAAAGAGGATGACAACATGGTCATCCGGGTGAAGGACAACGGGCTGGGGATCCCGGAGGAATCCCTGGAACGGATTTTCGAGAGGTTTTACCGTGTGGATAAAGGAAGAAGCAGGAAACAGGGGGGAACCGGGCTGGGATTATCCATTGTGAAGCATATTGTAAACTTCTATCACGGGACGGTGTCCGTTCAGTCAGAACTGGAGTCGGGGTCGGAATTTACAGTAAAGATTCCAATTTTACCAAAACTGTGATAAAATAAGAGAGACTAAAAATTAAGGAGGTGCGGAGAGTATGAATCAGTTTGTATTAACCTGTTGTTCTACGGCAGATATGACGAAAGAATATTTTGACAGACGAGAGATCCCCTACGTCTGTTTCCACTATCTGATGGATGATGTCCTGTACCCGGACGATTTGGGAGAGAGCATGGCCTTCGATGTGTTTTATGATAAGATTGCCAAAGGCGCTATGCCTACCACTTCGCAGGTGAATGTGGAAGAGTTCCGGGAGTTTTTTGAGCCGTTCTTAAAGGAAGGCAGGGATATTCTCCATATCAGCCTTTCCTCAGGGATATCCGGATCCTATAATTCGGCGTGCGCTGCAAGGGATGAACTGAAGGAACAGTATCCGGAGCGTACCATAGAAGTAGTAGATTCTCTGGGGGCTTCCTCCGGATACGGTCTTTTAGTAGATGGGGCGGCGTCTCTGCGTGATAGCGGCGCCTCTGTCGATGAGGCGGTAAGATGGGTGAAGGAAAATCGTCTTCACGTCCATCACTGGTTTTTCTCCACAGATCTGACGAGTTTTAAGCGGGGTGGAAGAATATCGGCAACCTCCGCCATGCTGGGAACGGTCCTCAATATCTGTCCGCTTATGAATATGGATCACGAGGGACGGCTGATACCAAGGCAGAAGATCAGAACGAAAAAGAAAGCAATCCAGGAAACGGTTAAGATGATGGAACAGCACGCTGCCGGCGGAACTTCTTATTCGGGAAAGTGTTTTATCTCGAATTCCGCCTGCTATGAGGATGCCAGGGCGGTTGCGGACCTTGTGGAGGAACGATTCCCTCATTTGGACGGAAAGGTCTTAATCAACAGCATCGGAACGGTGATCGGCGCCCATACGGGACCCGGCACAGTGGCTCTTTTCTTTTTCGGAGACGAAAGAAAGGATTGACAGCCGATTTATTCAGTGATATTGTAAATACAACAGGGAGCTTGTGAAGCAGGCTGAGAGGAAGTAATCGAACTTCGACCTGAGGAACCTGATTTGGATAATGCCAACGTAGGGAGAATATGTGACACAGAATTTATATGCCCATACCACGTCTGGTATGGGTATTTTTTTGAATTTGTCACGGAAGCGATCCGTCGCAGGCGGAAAATCCGGCAAACAGGACTCTTATAACATTACAGACATGCAGAACGAGGAGGAAGAAAATGAAAATGAATGTGAGAAAAATTGTAATCAGCGGTATGCTGACGGCTCTGGCGGTGGCGCTGTCCACCTTTTCCATTCCAATTGGCGCATCGCGCTGTTTTCCGGTACAGCATATGGTCAATGTAATCGCCGGCGTCTTTCTGGGACCGGTCTACGGCGTAGCCATGGCATTCGTTACCTCACTCATCAGAAATCTGATGGGAACGGGAAGCCTTCTGGCATTTCCCGGCAGCATGGTGGGGGCGTTTCTTTGCGGGCTGGCCTACCG
>CAUEKH010000373.1 GCA_959018155.1 uncultured Hungatella sp. | reverse complement strand
GAGAGGATCGTCCGGACAAAAAACATGGCACGATTTAGTGAGGTGACAGGTATATGAAACTGAATATGAAACGAGTAGCATTAGGACTTTGCATGGCAGCCTGTCTCTTTTCATTATCTGCGTGCAGTAAGGCTGAGACAGCTTCAGCAGAAGTCGATGCCAATACCCAGTCCCAACTGGTTCAGATTACACAGAGCTTTTTTCAGGTCTATGCGACGTCTTCTGAGGAAGAGTTAAAGAACTTCCAGAAGGAAACAGAGAAGCAGACCGCCTATGAGGCTCTGGCAGAAGGTGTTGATTCCTGGGAAAATGTAAAGCATGACTTAGGCGCGCTGATATCTGTCGATGACAATGTAATCGTAGAAGAGATTGACGGGGGCTACAATGCAACGGTCAATGCTGTTTTCGAACAGAGAGTTTTGGAATTTTCTCTGACGTTTGACTCCGGAATTACGAAGGTGACGAGTGTGTCCTTCGTGCCGGAATATACGCTGGGAGAGAATATGGAACAGGCGTTCATGAATATGGTCATGGGTATGGGAACCGTATTCCTGGTACTGATTTTCATCAGTCTGATTATTTACTGCTTCAAGTTCATCAATCAGTTTGAGACAAAGATGAAGAACAAGGGCGTAAAAGAGGAGCCTGCTCCTGCAATCGCGGCGGCGCCTGTGGCAGTCGCTGCACCGGCAGAGGAAGAGAATCTTGCCGATGATTTGGAACTGGTAGCAGTTATTACGGCTGCAATCGCAGCATCTACAGGAACGAGCCCAAGCGGCCTTGTTGTGCGTTCTATTAAACGTGCACCGTCGGGTAAATGGAAAAAAGCTTAATTAATCAGGAGGAATATCATCATGAAGAATTATACAATTACAGTTAATGGTAATGTTTATGACGTAACCGTAGAAGAGGGTACTTCAAACGGCGCACCGGCAGCAGCACCAAGAGCGGCAGCACCGGCGCCAAGAGCAGCAGCTCCGGCAGCACCAAAGGCAGCGGCACCGGCAGGCGCAGAAGGCTCTGTCAAGGTAGCGGCTCCAATGCCAGGCAAGATTCTCGGCGTTAAGGCAGCAGTTGGCCAGGCAGTGAAGAAGGGCGATGTTATCGTTGTTCTGGAAGCCATGAAGATGGAAAATGAAATCGTGGCACCTTCCGATGGAACCATTGCAAGCATTAATGTAGCGGCGGGAGATTCCGTAGAGGCAGGCCAGACACTGGCTACATTAAACTAATGCAGAGCTTCCGTGTAAAGTACGCGGATTCCATATGGAGGGATTAAAATGGATATTCTTAGTACATTTAGTAATCTTCTTCAGCAGACAGCATTTTTAAATATGACTATCGGCAATGTGCTTATGATTCTGGTGGCGTTCGTATTTTTATACCTGGCCATCAAACATGGATTTGAGCCATTACTTCTGATTCCGATTTCATTCGGTATGCTGCTTGTTAATATCTATCCTGATATTATGAAGGAGATTGGCGCAGATGGTTCCGGCGGCGGACTTCTGCAGTATTTCTTTAAACTGGACGAATGGAGCATTCTGCCTCCACTCATTTTCATGGGTGTCGGCGCTATGACCGATTTCGCCCCGCTGATTGCCAACCCGAAGAGTTTCCTGCTTGGCGCGGCAGCACAGTTTGGTATCTACAGTGCGTATTTCCTGGCAATCCTGTTAGGATTTAACGGCAAGGCGGCAGCGGCTATCTCCATCATTGGTGGTGCGGACGGCCCGACTTCCATCTTCTTGGCCAGCAAGCTTGGTCAGGCAGCCCTGATGGGGCCGATCGCTGTGGCAGCTTACAGCTACATGGCACTCGTTCCGATTATCCAGCCGCCGATCATGAAGGCTCTGACAACTGAGAAAGAGCGGAAGATTAAGATGGAACAGCTTCGTCCAGTATCAAAACTGGAGAGAATTTTGTTCCCGATTATCGTTACTGTCGTTGTCTGCCTCATTCTTCCTACCACAGCGCCGCTTGTTGGTATGCTGATGTTAGGTAACTTGTTCAGAGAGTGCGGCGTTGTGAAACAGCTGGCAGAGACAGCAAGCAATGCCCTGATGTACATCGTTGTTATCATGCTGGGAACCTCCGTAGGCGCTACCACAAGTGCTGAGGCTTTCTTAAACTGGAATACGCTGAAAATCGTATTCCTCGGACTGATCGCATTTATCGTCGGTACGGCGGCAGGCGTTCTGTTCGGCAAGCTGATGTGTAAGGTAACACACGGCAAGGTAAACCCGTTAATCGGTTCCGCAGGTGTTTCCGCGGTTCCAATGGCTGCCCGTGTATCTCAGAAGGTTGGCGCTGAGGCTGATCCGACCAACTTCTTACTGATGCACGCCATGGGCCCGAACGTAGCCGGTGTTATCGGTACAGCCGTTGCGGCAGGTACCTTCATGGCTATCTTTGGTGTGAAATAAGCAGTTTTTATAGAGATGATTAACTAGGAGGTAAGAGAATGGCAGAAATAGAGAAAAAGCCGGTTAAGATTGTAGAAACCGTCCTTCGTGACGCACATCAGTCTTTACTTGCTACAAGAATGACAACCGAGCAGATGCTTCCGATTGTCGATAAGATGGATAAAGTCGGCTATTACGCTGTAGAGTGCTGGGGCGGCGCGACATTTGACGCATGTCTTCGTTTCTTAAAAGAAGATCCGTGGATGAGACTGAGAAAGTTAAGAGACGGGTTTAAGAACACAAAGCTGCAGATGCTGTTCCGTGGCCAGAACATTTTAGGTTACAACCACTATGCAGATGACGTAGTAGAGTATTTCGTACAGAAGTCCTTATCAAACGGTATTGATATCATCCGTATTTTCGACTGTCTGAATGATATCCGTAATTTACAGACAGCGGTTAAGGCCTGCAATAAGGAGAAAGGCCATGCCCAGGTAGCGCTCTGCTATACCTTAGGCGATGCCTACACTCTGGATTACTGGAAAGATATTGCAAAGAGAATTGAGGATATGGGTGCAGATTCCATCTGTATCAAGGATATGGCAGGTCTGCTGACTCCGTATGCGGCAGATGAACTCGTTCGCGCTTTAAAGGCTTCCACAAAGCTTCCGATCGATTTACACACCCACTACACCTCTGGTGTTGCTTCCATGACCTACTTAAAGGCAGTAGAAGCAGGCTGTGATATCATTGATACGGCTATGTCACCTCTGGCACTCGGAACGAGCCAGCCGGCTACCGAGGTTATGGTTGAAACTTTCCGCGGAACACCGTACGATACAGGCTACGACCAGAATTTACTTGCTGAGATCGCTGCTCACTTCCAGCCAATCCGTGAGGAGGCATTAAAGAGCGGCCGCTTAAATCCGAAGGTGCTGGGCGTCAACATCAAGACACTTCAGTATCAGGTACCTGGCGGTATGCTTTCCAACCTGGTAAGCCAGCTGAAGGAAGCAGGCCAGGAAGACAAGTACAGACAGGTTCTGGAAGAAGTTCCGAGAGTAAGAAAAGACTTTGGCGAGCCGCCGTTAGTTACCCCGTCTTCTCAGATCGTGGGTACGCAGGCCGTATTAAACGTGATCAGCGGCGAGCGTTACAAGATGGTAACAAAAGAGTCCAAGAAGATCCTGATGGGCGAGTTCGGCCAGAC
>CAUEKH010000372.1 GCA_959018155.1 uncultured Hungatella sp. | reverse complement strand
TGAAGCTTTTAACTTTAGAACTACAGAAAGGCGGAACTAACAATGAAACGATTGATTTATCTTGACAATGCAGCGACGACAAAGACACGGCCGGAGGTTGTGGAGGCGATGCTGCCTTATTTTACGGAATATTATGGAAACCCATCTTCCGTATATGAATTTTCCAATGCCTCGAAGAAAGCGATTTCCCATTCACGGGAGACGATTGCCCGCTCTTTAGGTGCAAAGACCAATGAGATCTATTTTACGGCAGGCGGTACCGAGTCGGACAACTGGGCTATCGTCGCTACGGCAGAGGCGTATAAGGAGAAGGGAAACCATATCATAACGAGTAAGATTGAACACCATGCCGTTCTCCATACGTGTGAGTATTTGGAGAAGCGGGGGTTTGAGGTGACGTATCTCGACGTGGACGAGAACGGAGTTGTGAAGCTGGAAGAACTGAAGAAGGCGATCCGTCCGACCACAATCCTGATTTCCATTATGTTTGCCAACAATGAGATTGGAACCATAGAGCCGATTAAGGAAATCGGGGAGATTGCGAAGGAACACGGGATTATTTTCCACACCGACGCGGTCCAGGCGTTCGGCCATGTACCGATTAACGTCGATGAATACCATATTGATATGATGAGCGCCAGCGGCCATAAGTTAAACGGCCCGAAGGGGATCGGTTTCTTATATATCCGCACCGGCATCAAGATGCGTTCCTTCATGCACGGAGGCGCACAGGAGAGAAAACGCCGCGGCGGCACCGAGAATGTCCCGGGAATCGTGGGACTGGGAAAGGCCGTTGAGATTGCCATGGAAACCATGGAGGAGAGGACGAAAAAGGAGACGGAACTGCGCGATTACTTGATGGAGCGCGTGATGAGCGAGGTTCCTTACGTCAGGATTAACGGCCACAGGACGAAAAGGCTTTCCAACAATGTGAATTTCGCCTTCCAGTTTATCGAGGGAGAATCGCTGTTAATCATGCTTGATATGGATGGAATCTGCGGTTCCAGCGGCTCGGCCTGTACGTCAGGTTCCTTAGATCCGTCCCATGTGCTGCTGGCGATCGGCCTGCCTCATGAGATTGCCCACGGCTCTCTGCGCCTTACGCTGAATGCGGAGAATACGAAGGAAGAGATGGATTACGTGGTAGAGTCCATCAAAAAGATTGTGGAGAAGTTAAGAGGAATGTCCCCGCTCTACGAGGATTATATCAAACATCAGCGATAAAACTACGGCTGTAACGGCTTATATATTACTAAGAATTGGAGAAAAAAGATTATGTATACAGAAAAAGTAATGGATCATTTTGAGCATCCGAGAAATGTAGGAGAAATAGAGAATGCCAGCGGCATGGGAACTGTGGGAAACGCCAAGTGCGGCGATATCATGAGAATCTATTTAGACATTGATGAGAACCAGATTATCCGTGATGTAAAATTTAAGACCTTTGGCTGTGGGGCGGCTGTGGCGACCAGCAGCATGGCTACAGAGATGGTAAAGGGCAAATCAGTCCAGGAAGCCATGGAAGTTACGAACAAAGCAGTGTGCGAAGCACTTGACGGACTGCCCCCTGTTAAGGTACACTGTTCTTTACTGGCAGAGGAAGCCATCCATGCCGCTCTCTGGGATTACGCCCAGAAGAACGGGATCGAGATTGCAGGGCTTAAGAAGCCGAAGTCAGATATCGGTGAGGAAGAAGTGGACGAGGAATATTAAGAGCCAAGTCCGGAAAAAGTGGATTGACATGACGAATAAAAAGAAAGTGGTAGTGGGGATGTCCGGCGGTGTGGACTCCTCGGTGGCGGCGTGGCTTTTAAAGGAACAGGGCTACGACGTGATCGGGGTAACCATGCAGATTTGGCAGGATGAAGAGACGACGGCCGTGGAAGAGAGCGGTGGCTGCTGCGGTTTAAGCGCGGTTGATGACGCCAGAAGAGTCGCCTGGGCCCTGGAGATTCCCTATTACGTAATGAATTTTAAGGAAGAATTTAAATGCAGCGTGATGGACTATTTTGTGGACGAGTACAGGAAAGGGCGTACCCCCAACCCATGTATCGCCTGCAACCGGTTCGTGAAGTGGGAGTCTTTGCTGAAACGGAGCCTGGAGATCGGCGCCGACTATATCGCGACTGGCCATTACGCGCGCATCGAACAGCTGGAAAATGGCAGGTACGCCCTGAGAAATTCGGTGACCGCGGCCAAGGACCAGACGTATGCGCTGTATAATTTAACTCAGTACCAGCTCTCCCACACGCTGATGCCGGTAGGCGCCTATTCAAAGGATGAGATCCGCGGCATAGCGGAGAAGCTTCACCTCGATGTGGCGGGAAAACCGGACAGCCAGGAGATCTGTTTTATTCCGGATCACGATTACGCGAAGTTTATTGAAGAGACTACGGGCGAGAAGATGCCGCAGGGCAATTTCGTCGATATGGAAGGCAATGTAATCGGGCGTCACGAAGGGATTACCCACTATACGGTAGGCCAGAGAAAGGGCCTGGGACTGTCCATGGGCCATCCGGTTTTTGTTGTGGAGATCAGGCCGGAGACGAATGAAGTGGTAATCGGTAACAGCGACGACGTTTTTTCTGATGTACTCCGGTGCAGCCGGTTAAACTGGATGGCTATCGACGGCCTTCACGGGAAAGAACTCCGCGTGCTGGCAAAGATCAGATACAGCCACAAAGGCGCCATGTGCACCATAAAAGAGGTGGAGCCGGATGTCGTGGAGTGCCGGTTCGACGCGCCGCAGAGGGCCATCACGCCGGGACAGGCTGTGGTATTTTATCAGAACGAATACGTTGTTGGGGGAGGTACTATTTTATGAAAATGAAAAACAGATTGACGCTGCTTCTGCTGGTTATGACCGCGCTGGTTGCCGTGACAGGCTGCAGCAGAAAATACGAACCGGTTGAGGCGCCGACCGTGGAGGAGGCCAAAGGCGGGATTACCCCGGAGGGACAGGAGGGCACAGAGCCGGTCCTTGTGGTGAATCCGGGAGAGGAAGCGTCTGACGGAAAAGGAACGGCTGGGAAAGAATCCGGCAAAAATCAGACGGAAGGCAAGGAAAGCGCCTCCGGGAACGCTTCCGCAGAGACGAGCGCCCATGAAGCGGCTGTGACGACGGAGACGGCACCTGCCTTTACGGCTGTAGACGAGACGGTCTATGTAACCGGAAGCCAGGTGAATTTGCGCAAGTCGGCAGGACCTTCCGGGGAAGTGGTGGCGAAGCTGGATAGAGGGGCGAAGCTTTCACGGACCGGATACAGCGACAGCTGGAGCCGCGTCATTTATGAAGGCAGTGAATGCTATATCTCCTCCCAGTATTTATCGAAGGAGGAACCGGAAACAGAGCCTGCGCCGTCCGCGCCTGCTGTTACGGGCAGCGGAAGCGGCAAAATTATCGCCATCGATCCGGGCCACCAGGCGAAGGGCAACTCGGAGAAAGAGCCCATAGGCCCCGGATCTTCTACGACAAAGTCGAAAGTGGCCTCCGGAACGCAGGGAAATGTGACCGGAATTCCGGAATACAAGCTGACCCTGGCAGTTTCTCTGAAGCTGAAGGAAGAACTGATCAACCGCGGATATCAGGTGTATATGATTCGTGAGACGAACGATGTCAA
>CAUEKH010000371.1 GCA_959018155.1 uncultured Hungatella sp. | reverse complement strand
GGCGCAATCCAGATGGATCCGGGGCTCATACGGCAGGATTCCTCATACGCTTCTAACAGTTCCCTCCGCTGGCAGGAAGAAATCATGACGCAGAGGGAATCTTCCTTCCCCCGGTTCTGCCCTCTTACCATCTCTTCAAATGGCAGAAGGGCCCCATCATAGCCAAGACGGCTTAACGTCTCCAGACAGCTCTTCTCATGCTCCGGCCCTGCTCCCGGCTTTACCTCCGTCGGCTGGCCGGTCAGGCAGTCGATCCCGTTGGAAATAATCCCCACAGGGATTCCTTCCCGGATAAAGGCGGAGGCCAGGGATCCGCAGATCGAGATCGCTTCCTCCCGAAGCGCCTCCGAAGCCCAGGCCGTCTCCGAATCCATATTCAGGAGAAGCAGAATGCTCTGGGAGGCGGTTGGTTCGTGAACATTGACCTTTAACTCTCCCGTCCTCGCAGTGGCTTTCCAGTTTACCATGCGCATGGTGTCATACGTCTGGTACTCCCGGATCGTCTGAAATTCAAACGGATCCCTGCATAAACGGTTTCTCGACAGGACAGTTCCCACCATTTTCTGAAACGGAACGTTAAGCCGCTCTAAATCGGCGCCGGCCGGATAGACATAGAGGTGGGAAGACAGAGGGACGGACTGCACCATATGACCGGTGAAAAATAAGTCATGGCTGACCAGATCGAGGCTGTCGAGTTCGTAATACCCCCGTTTCCCACAGACAAATTTCAGCGTTCTTGTAATTTTCTGGTATGGAAACACAGAAAATACATCATTGCGGTAAGTATAATCCGTGACCGCGGTATTTTCCTCTGTGACAAACTTCAGTTCCCTGCCGATTTTAAACTTGACCCGCAGAATCGACAGGGGAAGCAGCTTCGCATTTACAACCGTCTCTTTTAAGCTTCCCTCCTCGCCACAGACACATGGCGCATCCTGAAACGTTACGCTGGCGGACAGATTTTTATTCCAGTACTTCTGTTCGAGAATCCCCTGCAGTAAGTAGAGTAAAAATGGCGTCAGGACAAGTATGAAAAGGTTCATATCACGAACTCCAATCCTCGGTCGGCACGGTTATCGCGCTGACAATCTGCTCAATGATCTGTTTCCCGCTGCTTTGGCCCGTCATCGACCTTGCCGTCACAATCCGGTGGGCCAGCACCGGCACGGAAAGCGCTTTTATATCCTCCGGAACCACATAGGCACGGCCTTTTATGAGAGCGTACGCCCGGACGGCACGGTGAAACGCCAGACTTCCTCTGGGACTGACCCCTCCGGCCGCCTTCGAATGGCTTCTGGTGGCCTGTACGATCTCTACAAGGTAGTTGAGGAGAAGGGGATGGACGTAGACCTCTTTCGCCAGCTTTGTCAGTTCCATCAAATCCTCTTTCTTAAGGACCGGGGACAGTTCCGTATAAGGGCTCGTCTTTCCGAAACGGCGGAGGATTTCCAGTTCCTCTTCTGCGTCCGGCAGCCCCATGGGGATCTGCATCAGGAACCGGTCCAGCTGCGCCTCCGGCAGAGGGTACGTTCCGGCCGTCTCAATGGGGTTCTGAGTCGCAATCCCGAAAAATGGCTCCTCCAGCTGCCTCGTCTCGCCGTCTATCGTCACCTGATGCTCCTCCATGCACTCTAAAAGGCTGGACTGGGTCCGCGGCGTTGCCCGGTTGATTTCATCTGCCAGAAGAATATTGGTAAATACAGGGCCGGGGCGGAATACGAACTCGCCCTCCTTCTGATTGTAGTAGTTAAGCCCTGTCACATCAGAGGGCAGCAGATCCGGGGTGAACTGGACCCTTGCGAATTTCAGTTCCATGCTCCGGGCAAGTGATTTGGCAAGCATGGTTTTTCCCGTTCCCGGCACATCCTCCAAAAGGACGTGGCCTTCCGCTATGATAGCAGAAAGAAGGAGGTCTGTTACCTCCTCCTTCCCCACAAGCACACGGCCGATATTCCTTCTGACCGCGGCAATCATTTTCTCTGCATCCATGGCTGTTACTCCTTATCCATCTATTATGAACTAATTAATGACCGTTGCCTCCTGATAATACGTTGTCACCGGTTTTAAGCTGTTATAATAGTTGGCAAATGTCACTGTCATATAGGGACAGACGTAGATCATGCCCAGCCCGCACGTAAACACGCTGAGCAGTATCCATAAGAGGAAGGACAACTCCAGAATAAAGAATTCCATCTTATGACCGACCATCATCTCCTTGCTTTCACGGATACACTGCATGATACCCTTTCGCGGATCCTCCGCCATGATAAAGACGGCCTGGGAATACCGGTACTGAGCGATAATCCCCGGAATAATGAAAAGGCAGGTCCATAAAAAAGTGAACAGCCCAATCATAAAGAAGAGTCCGAGTACCTTCAGAAAATGCCTCATGGCACAGAAGAGATCTCCATAGGACATGGACTGATCCCGGTTAGCCACCTTTAAACAGTATGTATAATAACCAAACTGTATAATCGCGGTCACAACAAAGGAAATAACCATAAATACCATCAACACGCCAAAGAATGTCGTGTACTGCTCCAAATCGGCGGCATCCTGATTTAAAAGTCCCTCCCACAGGCTTAAAAGTTCCTGGATAATTCCCAATATAAGATTGATCACTCCCATAATAATCGTCGCCACATAAGGATTGACCACAGCCTCCTTCATGGCGTTCTTTGCATCGTATTTCAGTATTCCTCGATTCATGTTTTCCTCCTGTAAACTGTACTGTTTCTGTCTAAATTTTATCATGCCGGGAATAGTCTGGCAACTGCAATTTACTACAGATTCAGGCTGTCGTAGCTTTTTTCCAAATACGCCTGAAGCTTCCTGTTCAGATCGACATGCTCTTCCCGCTCCAGTTCCGGATCGTCGTCGAGAAGCCGGTTCACTTCCTCCGAGACGGTCTTTAAGATGTTGGCATCTGTAAAAATATCCCCCAGCTTAAACTCAATATCGCCGCTCTGCCGCACGCCGAAGATATCTCCCGGTCCCCGCAGCTTTAAATCCTCCGAGGCGATAAAGAAGCCGTCGTTGGATTTACTCAAAATTTCGAGCCGTTCCTTCGCCTCATCCTGGTCAGATCCATTGATTAAGATACAGTAGGACTGATGTTTTCCCCGCCCCACCCGGCCTCTCAGCTGGTGAAGCTGCGCCAGGCCGAAGCGCTCCGCGTTCTCTATCATCATCACCGTGGCGTTGGGGACATTGACCCCCACCTCGATCACCGTCGTGGAGACGAGAACCTGGATTTCCCCGGAGGCAAAGCGCTCCATAATCGCATTTTTATCCTTCGGTTTCATTTTTCCGTGTAAATATTCCACGGAAATTCCAGGCATGGCTGTCCTTAAGGTCTTTGTATAATCAACGACATTCTCCGCCTCGATCATCTCGCTGGCTTCCACCATCGGACAGATCACGTACGCCTGGCGGCCGGCCGCAATTTCTTTTTTTATAAACTGATAAGCCGTATTCCGATATCCGGTATCCACGACACAGTTTTTAATGGGCAGACGGTCCGCCGGCAGTTCATCTATAACAGAGATATCGAGATCCCCGTAAATGATGATGGCTAACGTCCTGGGAATGGGAGTAGCGCTCATGACCAGGATATGAGGCTCCTT
>CAUEKH010000370.1 GCA_959018155.1 uncultured Hungatella sp. | reverse complement strand
TTGAAATTGATATTGTTGAGCAGGAGATCACACAGAGGGTGACGAAAGAAGTGACAAAGGAAGTGACAGAAGAAGTTACGAAAAAAGTTACAGCACAAAAAAATGCAGAAATACTCGCTATCAAGCTATTAGTTAAGGGGAAAACAACAGAAGAAATATTGAAACAGACCGGGCTTTCCCTGGCTGAGATAGAGCGTCTCCGGAAAGAATTAGAGGAGTAAGCAACTCCGACAGCCCCCCCCCTCTGTAAACTGATGAAACGGTTACAGTCCGCATTCCACACCGCAAACTGTAACCGTTCCACCGCTCTACCGTCTCGCCACTGAATCCCATTCTTCCTTTCGGCTCTCATACTGCCCGTTCAGCCAGTCTACCACCTGCCCGCGTCCTTCTTCCGTAAACGGGAACGCAGCTTTCGTCTTTTTCTCCTCAGGCGTCGCCTCATAGCAGTAAGGCTCCGGATATACGGCTGCGTCGAAGCTGTCTTCTTCTTTTTTTACCCGGTAGCGCATCCCTTTCATACTGCCTGTATAGGCTTCCTTCTTAAAAAACGCCATCGGTACGAACGCTTCCTTCTTTATCATGAATTACCGGCTCCTTCCGCTTATTCGAACTCCTCAGTCTTCTGCAGATTATCATAAATCCGCGTTACGAGAGAAATGACATTCTCCATCTCTTCCTCAGAAAATCCCGCCAGCATAACATCTTCCAGATTATCAAAAGTCCGCTGTACTTTTACAGCCATCTGATGCCCCTCTTCTGTCAGAGAGATTAAAAATGACCGACGGCACTGAGGGTTATCATTTCTGACGATATAGCCCATGGCCTCTAAACGGTCCAGCGCCCTCGACAGCGTGGCCGGCTCGATGCAGCAGGCATCTGCCAGTTCCTTCTGTGTAACCTTATCTTTGATATAAAGCTGGCTCAGCACTCTCGGCTGGCCCGCAATCAGTCCCATTTCCCCCCAGACCGGATGGATTTTACGCTTTCTGGCCATCTCGGTGCGAAACATCAAGTCCCTGACTTCCTGTTTCCGGTTCATTTCTCGTTACCGCCTTTCTTAATCTGCATCTATTATGTGTAATTTACAGTAAAATTTCAAGTACTTTTATCATTTATTCCAATTCAAACTGCCCCGTATAAAGCTTGTAGTATCTCCCCTTCTGTTCCAGCAGTTCCTCATGGCTCCCGCGTTCCATAATCTTCCCGTGCTCTAAAACCATGATGGCCTTCGAGTTGCGCACAGTGGAAAGCCGGTGGGCAATGACAAATACAGTCCTGCCCTCCATCAGGGCATCCATCCCCTTCTCAATCAGCCGCTCCGTTCTCGTATCAATCGAACTGGTGGCTTCGTCTAAAACAAGGACCGGCGGGGAGGCAACAGCCGCTCTGGCAATAGCTAAGATCTGTCTCTGGCCCTGAGATAGATTGGCGCCGTCCCCATTTAAACGGGTGTCGTAACCGTCGGGCAGACGCCGGATGAAAGAGTGGGCATTGGCAATCTTCGCGGCGTCCACGATTTCCTCCGGAGTGGCTTCCAGATTGCCGTAGCGGATATTATCCGCAATCGTTCCGGTAAACAGATGGGTGTCCTGAAGCACGAATCCGAGAGAACGCCTCAAATCAGCCTTTCTGATTTTCGTGATATCAATTCCATCGTAGGTGATCACGCCGCCCTGGATTTCGTAAAAGCGGTTGATTAAGTTGATGATGGTCGTCTTTCCCGCTCCGGTGGAACCTACAAAGGCGATTTTCTGTCCCGGCTTGGCAAAGAGGCTGATATCATTTAAAATCGTCTTTCCCTCCTCATAGCCGAAGACTACGTGTTCAAATCTCACATCGCCCTTCAGCGGAATCAGCACTGTGCCGCCCTGCTCTTTCCTGTTTTTTCCGATTATATTCTGTTCCGCGTTTTCCACCTTCCAGGCCCACAGCCCGCTCTTCTCTCTGCATTCCGTCAGGCTTCCATCTTCATTTTCCCTCACCCGGCATAAAGTAACCGTTCCCTCATCCGTCTCCGGCTCTTCATCCATCATCTCAAAGATACGTTCCGCTCCGGAGAGCGCGGCCAGGATGAAATTCACCTGCTGGGTGCACTGGTTAATGGGCATGGCGCTCTGGCGGACATAGACGAGGTAGGAGGCAAGACTTCCAATATCCATCAGGCCCGCTAAGGCGAACAGGCCTCCGACGCAGACTGATAGGGCATAGTTTAAATACGATAAGCTGACCACCACGGGAACCATCAACCCGGAGTAGGCAAGGGCATTTGTCGACGCCTGGCGCAGCCGCTCATTTTTAACACAGAACTCCTCAAAATCCTTTTTCTCATGGTTGAAGACCTTCTCCACCTTCTGGCCGGCCACCATCTCCTCGATAAACCCATTGATCTCCCCTAAATTCTTCTGCTGCTCCATAAAATATTTCCGGCTTCGCTTTCCATTATACCGGATAAACAGGAACATGAGCGCCATGGAGGCCAGCACGATCAAGGAGAGGCGGAAGCTTAAGACCACGATCATCACCATGGTTCCGACCGTCGTGATAAAACTCTGAATCATCAGGGTAAAGCTGTTGTTAAGCGCCTCCGCAATCGTATCCACGTCGTTGGTAAAATGGCTCATCAGCTCCCCGTGGGTATGGCTGTCAAAATACGCCAGCGGCAGAGACTGGGTATGGTTGAATAAATCCTTCCTGATCTCCTTCATGATCTTCTGGGAGGTCTTCACCATCAGCCGGTTATACCCCAGTGTCGCCGAGGCCCCCGCCGCGTACATGATGCCGAGGAAAAGGAGGGCCTTCACCAGCCCCGGAACATCCCTCGGGATAATATACTCATTGATGACAGGTTTTAACATGTACGTGCCAAATACACTGGCAAGGCTGCTTACCACCACCAGGATTCCGACAATGAAAACAGAAATTTTATATCTACCCATATAGGAAATGAGCCGTTTTAACGTCTTTTTCGTGTTCTTTGGTTTTTTATATCCAATGTATCGTGCCATTATAAGCCCACCCCTTCCTGCTGAGAACTGTAAATCTCCTGGTAAATGGGGTCTGACGCCAGAAGTGTCTCATGGTTCCCCACCGCGTGAACCCGGCCGTCTTCCATAATTATAATCTGATCCGCGCCGGACACGGAGGTGATTCTCTGTGCAATGATAAGCTTCGTCATATCCGGATGGTACTCCGCCAGTCCCCGCCGGATCCCCGCTTCAGTCGCTGTGTCCACCGCACTGGTGGAATCATCGAGAATCAGGATCTTAGGATTTTTCAGAATCGCTCTGGCAATACAGAGCCTCTGCTTCTGCCCGCCGGATAAATTGACTCCGCCCTGGTCCAAATACGTCTCGTATCCATCCGGAAACCGTTCTATGAACTCAGCGGCTCCCGCGATACGGCAGGCAGCCTCCAGTTCTTCCCGGGTGGCGTCTTCTTTACCCCATCGTAAATTTTCCTCAATCGTACCGGTAAAGAGTGTGTTTTTCTGCAGTACCACCGCCACTGCATCCCGCAGGTGTTCCAGCGGATACTCCCGAACCGGTCTTCCGTCAATGAGAACCGTTCCCTCCGTCGCCTCATAGAGCCTGGGAATAAGGGAAACGAGGGTCGTCTTGGCCGAACCGGT
>CAUEKH010000369.1 GCA_959018155.1 uncultured Hungatella sp. | reverse complement strand
CCTTTTCTCCGGAAGAAGACGAACAGGTGATAGAGGCGTTTCTTGACGACCATCCGGAGTTTTCCATCGAAAATGTGGGAAAAAGGGAGGGGCTGTCTCAGGGGCGGCCGGAGTGGAGTCAGACAGGACGGGAGGACATTGGCGAAACCTTCCGAATCTGGCCTCACCTGACAGAGGGAGAGGGCCACTACATGGCTGTCTTAAAGAAAGAGGAGGGACTCTGTGACGGGAAGAAAAGGGTGTACCCCCAGTATTTGAAAGACAGGAATGTATTCCAGGCATTCGAATCATTCTGCCGGGAGAACCTGGCGCACCCGGAATCCTGTCTGGAGAGAAAAGAGTATCTCCTGTTTGGCGATCAGCTGTATCTGCTTCCGCCTCAGATGACGGATCTGAAGGGGTTAAAGGTGGTACGGCCCGGCCTTCATATGGGAACCATTAAGAAGAACAGGTTCGAGCCCTCCCACGCTCTCGCCCTCGCATTGAAGAAGGAGGAGGTATTGCGCTCTTATGATATGGACGCAGAAGGAGAAGAGGTTATCCGCTATTTAAAGGGGGAGACTCTCCCTGTTTCCGGTGCGGAGTCCCCCTCTGCCACCATCCTCTCTGCGTCGAATCCCTCTGCCTCCAACACCTTTGCGCCCGGAGAAAAGGGCTGGGTTCTGATGTGTGTATCCGGCAAATCACTGGGCTTTTCGAAGCTGGCCGGAGGAATCCTTAAAAATCACTATCCCAAAGGTCTTCGATGGATGTAACACCGATAAACTGCATATCTTCCGGAAGAGGAGCCCTGAAATGGAGGAGCTCTTTTTCTATGGGGTGAACGAAGTCGAGGCGGTATGAGTGAAGGGCCTGGCGGCCGATATAGCGGTAATCCGGGTGGTAGAGGAAATCTCCCGGCAGGGGGTGGCCGATGTGCGCCATGTGGACCCGAATCTGGTGCGTACGCCCGGTTTCCAGCCGAAGGGCTACTAAGGATAAGTCCAGCCTGGGATTGTAAAAAAGACGTCGGTAGTGGGTTCTGGCAAACTCTCCCCGCTCAAAATCGACACATCGCTCAATGGTAGAATCATCTGTCCGGGCGATGGGGGCTTCGATGACTCCCTGTTCCTCCGTCTGCCCGCAGGCAATCGCCGTGTAATATCTGGAAATACTTCTGTTTCGGACCATGTCAGATAAGATACAGGCGCTTAAGGGATGCTTTGCCAGGATCAGCAGGCCGGTGGTATCCCGGTCAAGCCGGTTGATGACCCGATAGGTGCAGGCTTCCCCCTTCTGGCGTAAATACCAGGCAATCCCGTTGGCAAGGGTATTGTCGTGATTGCCCTGGGACGGATGGATGGGGACCCCGGCCGCCTTGTTGACGACGAGAATATCCCGGTCCTCATAACAGATATCCAGCTTCATGGGAACCGGTTCGATCCGCTCAGAGCCGCCGCTGTCGGGCAGAGTGATGGTCAGTGTCTCACCGCAGGATAAGCGGTACGTTGTATAGACGGGGTGTCCGTTTGCGAGAATTGCATTTTCATGTTGTTTCAGCTGTCTGATTAAATGTCGGGAATATCCTTTTTCTAACAGGAACTGTTCCACGGTTACCATGGGTTCCCTGTTCGGTATCATATAATTCATTACGGTATCCATTAATTTATAAGGAATTCGTTGGCGGAATGTGTGCTGTTTCCCTGCTTTCCTTCCTCCGATATCCCTTTTCTCCTTTCACCGATGACGGTAAAACGTGTGCTTTGCACCGATTACCATTTTAAACTGCCACGTCACGTATCTTCGCATCTGTGGCTGTGAAAATTCTACCATGGCTGCAGTCAGACTGTAAAGTACTTAAAGTACTGTTTCCAATTCCTCCGTCCCCCCGTTCTTGACAATGAACTTTAACCCTGTATAATTGTCTTAGAGTTAATTTGGTGAGTCAAAAATCAGAATGAAGAGAGGAAGTACAAACTTATGATGAATGAACAGCTTTATGAATCGCTGGAACAGGAATTTGAAAAATGCCATATCGGTGAAGAGGTGGAAGACGTCCTGCTGGAAATGGCCGAGTCCATGGCCGATATGGGAATTATGGATAAAGAAGTCAAATGTAAGGAATCCTATGGTAAAACGGTTGTGGAAGCCTGCGGCGTCTGTACGGAAGAGGATGAGGAACTTAGTGTTCTCATCAGATGGATTACCGTGGGGAAGAAAAAGTTTGAGATCGAGGATTATTTTATCTGATAAGGAAACAGTGTGGATGAGCAGTCGGGCGGAACGAGAAGACGGAGGATGGAGACAATGACTGGAATCATGGAAAAATATACGGTAAAAGAACTGGCAGTTGATTTACTCTGCGACATTGCAGGCGCGCTTCTTTTTAATGTGGGAATCTATAATTTCGCTGTAAACGCAGAATTCGCGCCGGTCGGAGTGTCAGGTATTTCCCTGATTCTGCGGTATCTCTTCCAGCTTCCCATGGGAATTACCAGCATTCTGCTGAACATACCGATTCTTCTGGTCAGCTATAAGCTTCTGGGGCGGAGATTCCTGCTTCGATCCATCAAAAGTATGGTCGTATTCGCGCTGGTGCTGGACTACGTTATGCCGCTCATCCCGGTATACAGCGGCATGGCGCTGTACGCTGCCATCTGTACAGGACTCTTCTCCGGCCTGGGGCTTACGATTGTCTACTTAAGAGGCGGCTCTACCGGCGGCACGGACTTCCTTGTCATGGCCATCCGGAAGCTGTTTCCCCATCTGACCATAGGCCAGATATCACTGGCCATCGACGCCATCGTCATCATGGCCGGCGGGTTCGTATTCCGCAATATTGATGCCGTTATCCTGGGTATGATATCCTCTATCGTGACAACCATGGTAATTGACAAGATCATGTATGGTCTCGGTACCGGAAAGCTGATTTTCATAGTTACATCGAAGGAGGCGGAGGTGGCCGTCAGAATAGAGGAAACTACGGGACGGGGCTGTACCTTCTTACACGGGCAGGGTTCCTACTCCTTAGACGAGAAGAAGGTCGTGATGTGCGCCTGCAACAACAGCCAGGTGGTGCCGATCCGGCGGGCAGTTCACGAGGCGGACAGCCAGTCCTTTATCATCATCACCGATTCCAACGAGGTATTTGGCGAGGGCTTCAAACCTATCACCGATTCGCTGAACTGATCTGGAAATAAACACAAACAGAACGATGCCGGGCACAATCACTCCTCTTTGTTCTTTAAATGCTTGGCTTTCCCGGAAGCATGGTCAACAATCGCGTCTTTCTGCAGGAAGCTGGCACGCTTGATGATGTCGGTGCCGAACTTACTGCGGATCTGGTCGACCGCTTTCTCCATCTCTTTCATCTTCTTCGACTGTTCTGATTCAAACAGGCTCATCTGGCTGAAACTGTCATCGGATATCTTCGTTGCCCGGACTCCGATCAGACGGAGAGGCCTTCTGTCCCAGAAATCGTAAAGCAGTCTGCACGCATTCTCATAGATGACCGTGGTAGAATCGGTGGGGCTGTTAAGCGTCATCTGATGGGACTGGACACGGAAATCCTGATCCTTAATCTCCACACAGATGCAGTCACACTGAACCTTATCGGCGCGCAGCCTGGCGCCGACCGTCTCGCTTAAGGAGAGGATGA
>CAUEKH010000368.1 GCA_959018155.1 uncultured Hungatella sp. | reverse complement strand
GTATTCTTCGATACCTTGCCGTTCGTATTGACGACATACGTTGTATGGCTGCTTCCTGTCGGAATCGTGATCGGTTCATACTTGCTGCCGTCTTCCGCTCTC
This sequence comes from uncultured Hungatella sp., assembly GCA_959018155.1. Classification (GTDB taxonomy): domain Bacteria; phylum Bacillota; class Clostridia; order Lachnospirales; family Lachnospiraceae; genus Hungatella. Next base: position 3,542 of record CAUEKH010000368.1, on the reverse strand, counting down.
TGAAGTCTTCCCATATAATATAAGTATCCGTCCTTTACACCGGTATAACCGCGTCCGCTGTCGCTGAAATAGTATGTCTCTTCACCGCCATCGCCTTCAATAACCTTGATTTTCCCCTTCTGCATACTGCTCGTCTTCTTATCTCCGAAGTAATAGGCAGTGTAATCGGTCGTGCTTCCGATGCGGACCTTCTGAAGTCCGAAAACCGGATTTCCCAGATCATTGAATAAATACGTTTTCCCGTTAATCTTTATTAAGTTCTGCGTCGATGCCTCGCCGCTCTTCGGCCCGGCCTTCGGAGTACCGTTGCTGGAGAAATAGAACCACTCCACATCATACTCATACCCGGTTATGTCTTCCGGCGGTTCGATGGAATACCAGCCGGTTCTCATCTTTCCGCTGGCATCGTAATACTTGTAATTCTGGATTTCGTATTCCGCATCGTCGATGCCTACATTCTTCCAGCCCGTCTGAAGCGCGCCGTCCGCGTCGAAGCAATAAGCCACGCCGCCGATCTTGTAGGTGCCGTAATCCCCATCCATATTCTTAGGCACGTACTTCTTCCCATTATCGTTAAAATAGTACCAGTACTTGCCGTCCTCATCCTCTCCCGGGGTAATCCGGTCCGGATCGTAGTCGCTGTCCGGCGGGAAAAGCTTCTGCCAGCCTGTTCTCATGGCGCCGTCGGTACCGCAGTAATACATATTGTCCAGAACCCAGCCCGTCTGCATTACGCCGTTCTCATCGAAGTAATACCACTGATACTCTGAGCTGCCTGACTCCTGGAACTTCATCCACTTATCAGTTACGAGAATCCCGTTAGAATCAAGGTAATACGTGTTGTCAACCCACGCATTCACAGCCATGTCGCCATTCTCGTTCAAATATCTCCAGAGGTTGTCCGCCCCTTTCTTCCATGTATTCGTCAGTTTATAGCCATTCGAATCGTAATATACCCAGTTGTTTCCGGACTGCGCCCAGCCCTCTGCCGCCCATGATGCCATGGTTGCAGTCCCCAGCGCCAGTACTGCTGCTAACGCGAGCACAGCGAAACTTTTCTTTTTCATATCGTCACTCCTTGTTATCTCTCCATTTATACTACACTCATTGTAGCAATTTCTTACAGATTATTCAACCATAATAATCTTTCAATTCTATTACAATTTTTCGGAATGCCGCGGTCCACACCGCATGGGATTTCCGGGGAGAGGCGCCCCCCTGTCCGCGGTTTTGACGATTTGATGGAAGGTGCGTCCGTTCTAAAGCTGGCAGGGTGCGGGCAGAAGGGCGAAAATCCGGCCTCAAAGCCGGATTTTCAGCAGGCTTGAACCGCGGATATCCTTTTCCCTTGACGTGTTTCTTCCTATCTTATATAATCAAGTAAGATTTTATCAAAATCATCAAAAACTTCCCGATATTGAGTTTTAATATTAAATAAGGAAATAAAGGAAAGGTCGGTATCTATTATGTGGATTGCAGATGGCTGGAAAGATTATGAAGTGATAGACTGTTCAGAAGGAGAAAAACTGGAGAGATGGGGGAACTATCTCTTAGTCCGGCCGGACCCACAGGTAATCTGGTCTACTCCGAAGACAGAGAAAGGCTGGAAAAAAAGAAACGGCCACTACCACCGCAGCGCCAAAGGCGGCGGGGAGTGGGAATTCTTCGATTTGCCGCAGCAGTGGAGTATCAACTACGGAAGCTTAACATTTCAGCTGAAGCCCTTCAGCTTCAAACACACCGGGCTGTTTCCGGAACAGGCCGTCAACTGGGACTGGTTTGGGGAAAAGATCCGGACTGCCGGAAGGCCCGTTAAAGTATTAAACCTCTTCGCCTACACAGGCGGCGCCACCCTGGCCGCAGCCGCGGCGGGCGCCTCGGTCACCCATGTGGACGCCTCGAAAGGTATGGTCGGATGGGCAAAAGAAAATGCCCGTTCCTCAGGTTTGGAATCAGCGCCCATCCGCTGGATTGTGGACGACTGTGTCAAATTCGTAGAGAGGGAGATCCGCCGTGGAAACCACTATGACGGAATCATCATGGATCCGCCGTCTTACGGACGGGGACCCAAGGGAGAGATTTGGAAGATCGAAGATGCTATCCATCCTCTTGTAAAATTGTGCGCACAGCTGCTGTCCGACAAACCGCTGTTCTTTCTCATCAATTCCTACACCACAGGGCTTGCGCCTTCCGTTCTCACCTACATGCTTTCCATCGAGGTGAAAAATAAATTCGGCGGCACGGTTCTCTCCGATGAAGTCGGCCTGCCGGTCACAAAGACGGGACTCGTTCTCCCGTGTGGCGCGTCCGGAAGGTGGTTATCGTCCTCCATTTAACAGACGGAATAACTGCGGCAGGAACCGCCTCAGAAAACGGCTGATTTGCCAGCTTAAAAAGACAGCAATCGCCGGCATCATAAGAAATAATACAACAGGAAACACCGGTTCAGACGGGAGCAGCAATGCGCCCGTCTTATTGATCAGCCGGACGAGAGCAAAGTGGACCGCATAGAGGAAGAAATTCTGCTTCATCCAGCCCGCCGCCTCTAAAAGACAGTTCTCCGGCATCATCACCCACAATCCCATCGGCACAAACAGGCGAAAGACCACCGTTGCCGCCGCAATCTCCCCGATACTCTCCCCGGGCAGATTTACCCTTCCCAGAATACTTCCCGTCACAATCAGGCCAAGTCCTGCCACGCACCTGCGCCAGTTCCAGGGACTTTCCGCCGTCCGCCTTTTGTGTACCGCCAGAAAAGCCCCGCAGAGATAGTAAAACAGGGCGTCCAGATTCAGAGCCGGAATGGTCCGGCCAAAGTAAATGGAGGCCAGGATGAGAAACATACAGGCGATCCCCGTCCACAGCCGTTTCACCGCCAGATAAATCAATGGCGCCAGAAGAATCAGGAGAATCAGCTGATGGAGATACCAGAATACGTAATTATATTTATAATGAAGAATCGCCTCCACCGCGTACGGCAGATTCAGGGGGATCTCCCCCTTACCGATAATATCCTTTACCATGGGAAGACGGCTTCCCAGAACATAGCCAAAATAGTACAGGGAGTTCCAGACGATATAGGGAACGAGCACACTTTTGATGCGCGAGGTCCATTTCCGCCTCAGTTCCTCCATACGGAAATTGCGGAAGAAGAGATAGGAGGAGACGAGAAAGAAACCGGGAACAGCAACCTGCCCCAGCGTATTTCCAAGGAAGCGCTCCAGCCGCATCACCGCCCGCGCTTCTTCCCCGTCTCCAAGGTAGAGCACTCCATTATAGGAGTGGACCCAGATGACGAGAATACTGAACAGAAACGTCAGCCAGTATACTTTATTGCGAAATACCCTCTCTTCCAAACCCTCTCTCCTTCCACATCTTCTGACATTATATCTATTCTAACATACTGCAAAAAGAACATGCAAAGAATATTCAAAAAAGTTTCAGGTCTTAACAGAGTTTTTCCAGGACAGAGGAGGAAGTTTTCTCATTATTTTTGCTGCATTTTTCAAAATATCTGCGGTAATACTCCGTGTACATCATAT
>CAUEKH010000367.1 GCA_959018155.1 uncultured Hungatella sp. | reverse complement strand
GATTAGAAATAACATTCAAATATACATTGCTATTACACAGTGCGCAGGATATAATAAATAAAGGAATGTTATTGTTGACGGACATCCAAAGGACGTCTGTTGTAAGGAAGTCAATGGGCATCCGGTTCATAAGAAGAGAAGGAGGAAAGTATTATGGCGGAAGTAGTTAAGCTACAAAAGGGGAATTTGGCAAAGCTTCGTGAGATTGATCCGCGTTTGATTTCTTACAATGTGGAGATGACGGAAGTGACAGGGGGTACCTTCTGGAAAGCGTATACGCCGGAACAGATAGATGGGACGGAGGCATTTCCGGTAATTGAAGACTGGCGTGATATGGCGAAGCTGCAGCAGTATTATGAGCCGATTAATCTTTATCATCCAAGGCTGCGTAAGCTGGCAAAGGAACTGGGGTCTGCATGGGTGCGGGTTTCTGGAACATGGGCAAATAAAACGTATTATGATTTGGATGGCCATACAAATGGCGTCGTTCCGGAAGGGTTTGAAAATCTTCTTCTGGAGGAACAGTGGAAGGGCGTTTTGGATTTTGTAAAAGCTGTCAATGGAAAATTATTGGTGTCTGTTGCAAACTGTCCCGGCATCCATAAGGCAGATGAACCGTGGAATCCGGAACAGGCAAGACAGCTGTTTGATTACAGCCGCAATTACGGAGTGCCGATTCAGGCGGTGGAATTTACAAATGAACCGAATATGATGGCATTGAGCGGCCTGCCGGCGGGGTACACTGCGGAAGATTTTACAAGAGATCACGATATTTTCTGTTCCTTTATCCGCGAAAACTATCCGGATGTCCTGCTTGTGGGGCCATGTACCTGTGGAGATGTGAACCTTTCGATGCCGGGAAAAGATGGAGAAAATGTCGGAGGCGGGATTGCTTCTGCATTGGAAATTGTGACGACAGATGAACTGATAGGAAACGCCAGGGAAAAACTGGATGTATTCAGTTACCACTGCTATAACGGTATTTCAGAACGTGGCGCGGCTATGGGCGGACACTGGCAGGAGAAAGATGTTTTATCGGAAAAATACCTCTCTCTGGTAGGAGAATGTGCGCGTGCCTATCTGCCGGTCAAAGAAAAGTATGTCCCAGGGGCCCAGATGTGGGTGACAGAAGCCGGAGATGCGGGCTGTGGAGGTAATACATGGGCGTCTACCTATCTGGATATTGCCAGGACATTAAATGAGTTTGGGTTATTTGCTACGATAACGGACGGAATTATTTTTCATAACACATTAGCATCATCCGATTACGGATATTTGCAGCACGGCACATTTGAGCCGAGGCCAAGCTATTTTGCGGTGCTTCTCTGGAACCGCATCATGGGCACAACAGTCTATGACAGCGGGGAAGAGATTCGTGAAGGCGCACACGTCTATGCACACTCCAGAAAAGACGGAAAAGAAGGCGTTGCATACCTTGTAATTAATAATTCCAGGCAGGAAACAGTTGTGGAACTTCCAAAATCAGCGGAATGCTATGTACTTTCAGCAGAGAAAATGCGTGCAAGACAGATGCTGTTAAATGGAAAACCGCTGTGTTTAGGCGAAAATGATGAATTGCCGGATATGAGCCCGGTTACTGTAGAGGCGGGAAACATGACGATTGCTCCTGCGGCATGTGCATTTATCGTATTATAAAATCTGTGAAAGGGTCGATATTTTAGATTTTCGATACCTGGCGGTGTAACAGTCTGTGTTTTTATACGGCTTTGTGAGAAGCACAGAGTACAGGAAAAAGCGGTGTCAGCTTGATGTTGATGCCGCTTTTTAATCAGCAGGCGTATCATTCATAAAACACGAAAAAATGACCGTGGAAACACAGAAAATGTTTTCCGTTTTTCCACGGCCCTTTTTCTGCGCTGAAGTGTCAGCGCAGATTCAGACTTATTCCCCGTACCGCAGACCAAAACCGGCCCGGTAGTAGTTACCGTCGGCGTCGCAGTAGGCGTAGCTTCCTCCGGGAACCTTTTTGAGAATTTCCGGGTCAATGTACTGATCCTTATCGTAACCTGGAACGTCGTTAGGCGAGGCGCAGATCTCACGTACCACGCCGTCAATCTCTTTTTCCGTGATCCGGATGACCTCAGGGGAGGAAACCATAGTCAGGCTGATCTTACCGGTGGGATTGTAGTCGCCCGAGAGCACGTCCAACTGGGCGTTCAGAGCATTATCCATAGCCACAGGGCTTACGGTGTACTGGAAGGTCAGGCCGTCCACGTATGGCTCCAGCCTGTCCAGAATCCAGGGGTTGCAGACCACGCAGGTAGCAATAACCCTGCCGCCGTGGGCGTGAACGGTTTTTGCTATCTCCGGAATCTGGCCGACGCCCCGCAGAGTGTAGATGGGCACCTTCTTGCCGGTCTTTTTCTGACTCTTGTTGATCTCACGCTGGTCGTAGAGTTCGCCGTCCACCATTTCGATGACGGGCATGGCATACTGGTAGAATACCATGCCGTTGCTCTTGGGCCAGATATGTAAGTAGGCGTAATCCGCCTCCTCAGGAGTATCGACTACAGAGTAGCCTCTGGCGGTAAAGAGTTCGGCCAGCTGACGGCGCAGCTTTTCGTTATCTTCCTCACCGGCCACGCCGGCACCCATAGCCTGAGCAATGGCTGCGCCCGGGTCATCGCCGATCAATGTGGCAATGTAGACCTTTTTGCCACGGACCATGGGCAGAGCGTTCTCATGGTTCTTTACCAGGACGACAGACTTCTGATTGGCGGCGTAGGCAGCTTTTTTTGCGCCCTCGAAGTTTTCGGCGCGCACCTGATCCGCGTAGTCGGGATCCAAGTAGGGGTTATCTACACGACCCTGCCGGAAAATGCTGAGCAGCCGGTTATAATTGGCCCTGTCCAGATCTTCTTTCGGCAGATATCCTTCTTCCACCGCTTTGATGATGCTTTCCGAGTCGGAGATACCGCCGATTACATCAGTGCCGGCGGAGATAGCCTTGGCGTAGCGCTGGGGAACGCTTAAGTCTTCCACCCCATAGATCTGGGCGGCAGTTATTCCGGAGTCAGAGTTGACATAGCCGGTAAAGCCCATGTCCCGGGCCAGATCGGTAATCAGTTCTCTGGAATAGGCGGAGGGAACAGACTCGGAAGAGGTAAGCTTCCCTTTATAATACTGTGGTCTGGTGCGGCCGTCGTTGGCGATTCTGGAATAGTCGGGCATAATCGCGGAGGCGTTCATATCAAAGGCGGCCTGGAACGGTGGAAGGTGGTATTTTTCCATGGATCCTTCCGTTGGGTAGAGGCGCCACTGACCGATGGCCATGTGGGGTTCGAACCCATTTTCCGCCGGGCCGTCGCCGGGAAAATGTTTGACCGTGAGCACCACGGAGCCTTCATTTAAGCCATCCTCACCGTTCTGGTAGCCGCGTACCAGTTCCTTTACGATACCGCAGGTAATGTCAGGCCGCTCACCGTAGGTGCCGCTGTTTCTGGGCCAGCGTGGGTCAGTTGCCACGTCCACCTGCGGGCCGTACATGATGTTCAGACCACAGGCCTTCATCATCTTCCGGTCGGTATCTGCCATGTCGTAGACAAAGTCAAAATTTCCATCGCCAAGAGCCGCGGCCCCCATACCGAGGAAGTCCGGATAGCCGATGTTGATGGGATTCGTGTGCA
>CAUEKH010000366.1 GCA_959018155.1 uncultured Hungatella sp. | reverse complement strand
GGAACTTCTGCAGGAGAGAGAACCGCTGGATATCATCAACAGTGAGATGATTCCGGCTCTCGATCAGGTGGGGAAAGGCTTCGAGAAGGGGACCATTTTCCTTCCTCAGCTCTTAATGAGCGCGGAGGCGGCGAAGGCGGCATTTGAGGTGATCAAAGATACCATGCTTCAGTCGGGCTGTGTGGAAGAAAAGAAGGGGAAAGTCATTCTGGCCACGGTGAAGGGAGATATCCATGATATCGGCAAAAATATTGTAAAGGTACTCCTGGAAAATTACAGCTACGACGTCATTGATTTGGGAAAGGATGTTCCTCCGGAACTGATTGTGGAGACGGCAGAGAGAGAAGGCGTGAAGCTGGTAGGTTTAAGCGCCCTCATGACAACGACGGTGCCCAGCATGGAGGAAACCATCAGGCAGCTTAGAAAAGCGGTGCCGGATGTGAAGGTGATGGTGGGCGGCGCGGTGCTGACTGAAGAATACGCCATGACCATCGGCGCGGATCGGTACTGCCGCGACGCCATGGCCTCGGTTAATTATGCGGAGAGTGTGGTAAATGGCTGAGTCCGGCGCAGGCAATGTCTGATTGTGTGGGAGAACCGCAGTAACGAATGAATGAGGAAAAATCGGTGAAACAGAGGAATTCTGCCGTATGCAGGGCAGTGTTCCTCTGTTTTGTGGATCAGGAGTAAAAAATTACCGATTTTATAAAATTATTACTTAATAATTCTTTTGTGTTTCTGCGCAATTTATATTAAAATACAGAAGAGGGATTTACACTGATGAATGTATGGAACGAGTACACGATCGCCAGTATTTTTATCCAGAACAGGGATTTGAGGACTCTGTCTGTGGGTATCTGGCAGTTTATGATGCAGAATACGACAGACTGGGCCTCCATGAGCGCTGCGGCCACAATCGCCATCGTTCCGGCGTTCTCTATGATTATTTTTGCACAGAAATATTTAGTGGGCGGAATGACAACCGGCTCTGTGAAGGGTCAGGTGCGCCTGAAAACAAGGAGGCATGTGCATGAAAAATTTTGTGATGATTGTATGCCGCTATGAGAGGGAAGTACTCCAGTATGCGGCGGCCGAACTGAGAAATTACTTAAAAAAGGCCGGTGTCTCAGCCTGGATCACGAAGGCGGAGGATATGGTCTTTTTATCAGGCAGGCTGGAACTGATGGTGGATCCGCAGCTGTTTACCCTGGAGGACAGCTATTTTGATGATGCGTACGAGATTGACGTCACGGATTTTACCGGAAAGATCACCGGTTCCAATAACAGAAGTGTTCTCTTAGGGGTATACCGGTATCTGCGGGAAATCGGTTTTGCTTTTCTGCGTCCCGACCGGGATGGCGAACGGGTTCCGGAAAAGATCGGGCCGCATACGGTGAAGCTTAGAGAAGCGGCTTCCAACCGGTATCGTGGGATTTGTATTGAGGGTTCTGTATCGTATGAAAATATTCTGCAGTTTGTGGACTGGATGCCTAAGGTCGGGCTAAATACATATTTTACCCAGTTCCAGATCCCTTATGAATTCTTTAAAACGTGGTACGAGCACAGAAATAACCCGCTTCATGAGAAGGAGGCGGTTCCCACGGAGGAGGAGACGGGGGTATTTATCAGGGAGATCCTCGTTCCTCACATGAAGAAGAGAGGGCTTATCTGGCAGGCTGCGGGACACGGATTTACCGCGTCGGCGGCTGGGATCACAGCGACCGGCTGGGATGAAGTCGATGAGAGCCGGATTGAGGGGCTGAATTTTGATTACCTGGCTGAGATTGATGGAAAGCGGGGGCTTTTCCAGGGGGTTCCGTTAAATACGAACCTCTGCTATTCCAATCCCAAAGTGCGGGAAAAGATGGTGGAAGGGGTTATGAAGTATTTGGAGGAAAATCCGGATGTGGATATTCTTCATTTCTGGCTGGCAGACGGCTCCAACAACAGCTGTGAGTGCAGCGCCTGTGCAGCCAAACGTCCCTCTGACTGGTATGTGATGATGTTGAACCAGCTGGATGAGAAGCTGTCCAAGGCGGGCAGCCGTGTGAAAATCGTCTTTCTCGGCTACGTTGATTTACTGTGGCCGCCGGTGGAGGAGAAGATTAAGAATCCGGATCGGTTCCTGTTTATGTATGCGCCCATTACCCGCTCTTACGGAAGGTCGCTTCCGACAGAACAATCCGGAGAGATATGGCCATTTGAGCGGAACCACTGCCGTTTCCCGGTTGACGCGGGGGAGACGATGCGGTTCTACCATGCGTGGAAGCAGTGCTTCTCCGGTGAAAGCTTCCTGTATGATTACCACTATATGTGGAACCATTTCCGCGACTGGGGGGATTACGGTTCAGCCAGGATTTTGTGGGAAGATCTGGTGAAGCTGAAAGAGCTGGGCTTCGATGGCTATGTGAGCTGCCAGCAGACGCGGGTGTTTTCACCGACCGGCTTCGGCATGTACGTGCTGGCGGCCACGCTCTGGGACAGAAGCCGCACCTTCGACCAGCTGGGAGAGGAGTATTTTAACCTGCTGTTTAAAGATGCAGGGGAACGAGTCTATGAGTACTGCCGCCGTCTGTCAGAACTGTCGTATGAAGAACAGCCGGAATCTGACGGGCCGGGAATTTCCCGGGATGCGGCCGAAAAGCTGGAGAAGGCAGCAGCTCTTGTGGAGGAGTTTTTATCGTTTTTTGAGGAAAAATACAGCGAGCAGGTATCGGAGGACAGAACGTCATGGAAATATCTGCTGTATTCAGGACGGGCGGCCAGGATCTATTTTGATGTGCTGAAATACAGAAGACTGGGGGATGAGGAAAAGTCCGCGGCGGAATATGTGCGGCTGAAAGAGTACCTCTGTGAGACAGAGGATGAATGGCAGGAGGGATTTGACGTATACTGGTTTATTAAAAAAATGGATCAGGTGCTTGGAAAATAGTCTTTGACAGTCTGGAAAATTAATTGCCAGAGTCAGCCATGTTGTGCTATAATGGGAACAGTGTGCAGAGAATTGCTGATGCAGAAATTCAACAAAAGCTGCTGTGTAATAAATATACTGGAGGTATAACGCAACATGAAGAAGATTATTTTGACAGGTGACCGTCCAACGGGTAAGCTGCATATCGGTCACTATGTAGGATCCTTAAAACGCAGGGTGGAACTGCAGAATTCAGGGGAATTTGACGAGATTTTTATTATGATTGCCGATGCACAGGCACTCACCGATAATGCGGACAATCCTGAGAAGGTGCGCCAGAATATTATTGAGGTGGCGCTCGATTACCTCTCATGCGGTCTTGACCCGGCAAAATCTACGCTGTTTATCCAGTCGCAGATTCCGGAACTTACAGAGCTGTCATTTTACTATATGAACCTTGTCACAGTTTCCAGGCTGCAGAGGAATCCAACGGTTAAGTCCGAGATTGCCATGAGAAATTTTGAGACAAGCATTCCGGTGGGCTTCTTTACGTATCCCATCAGCCAGGCTGCCGATATCACGGCATTTAAGGCGACGACCGTTCCGGTAGGGGAAGACCAGGAGCCGATGATTGAGCAGACCAGGGAGATTGTGCGCAAGTTCAATTCCGTTTACGGCGAGGCGCTGGTGGAGCCGGAGATTCTGCTTCCGGATAATGAAGCATGCATGAGACTTCCAGG
>CAUEKH010000365.1 GCA_959018155.1 uncultured Hungatella sp. | reverse complement strand
CTATACAGTAAAATGCAGTGAATTTGTGGCAGAGCGAATTGCTGCGGAAGCGGATAATCCTGATGTGGAGGTGGTGGGATTTGACGGATGTACAGATAACCAGTATGCGGTGAATTTATTGATCAGCCTGATCCGCCATCCCAATGTGGGTGGTGTCCTGGCTGTAGGTCTTGGGTGTGAATATGTGCAGCCGGAGTGGTTAAGCCGTATTGCCAGTGAGGAGGGGAAAGAGGCTTCCTGGCTGTTTATCCAGGAAGCGGGAGGAACACGCAGAGCAGTGGAGCAGGGAGTAAAGTGTGTGGAAGCTATGGAAGAAGCACTGAAACAGACTCCACGCATTGAAATGGGGTTTGAAGACCTTGTAGTCGGTGCCGAATGCGGCGGCAGTGATTACACCAGTGGCCTTGCCGGGAATGTGGTGACAGGCCGGTTCTTTGATAAACTGGTGGATATGGGCGGAACCGCTGTTTTTGAAGAAATTGTGGAGGCAGTCGGACTGATTGAACTTCTGGCTTCCAGGGCTGTAGATGTTAAAGCTGAGAGGGAACTGCGCTATACGTACGACAAGGCACTGGAATACTGCCGGTCTGTCCGCCAGTATTCTGTCAGCCCAGGCAATTTCGCCGGAGGGATTTCCACTATTGAAGAAAAGAGTATGGGAGCAGTCATAAAGAGCGGAAGCCAGCCAATACAGGGAGTGATTAAGGTCGCCTCCAGAGCGCCCCATCCGGGACTATGGCTTCTCGATTCTACCCCGGATCCCTACTGGATGCAATTTGGAATCACCAATCCCAACGATAATGAAGGACTTATGGATTTAATCAGCTGTGGAGCGCATATCGTATTTCTGATAACGGGACGTGGAAATGTTGTGGGCAGCGCGGTAAGCCCGTGCATCAAGATTACGGGAAATCATGATACGTATGAAAGAATGCGGGAGGATATGGATTTTGATGCCGGTCCGATTCTGGAAGGACAGTATGGCCGGGACGAGATGGCAGATAAGCTGGCTGTACTGACAGCGGAAGTGGCAGGCGGCTGTTTGAGTAAAAGTGAGGCGCTGGGCCATAAGGAGTTTTTCATTCCTTATAAATATCAGGAGAAGCAGGTGGGACAGATACGGGCCTGCGAAGTATCAAGTGGTACTGTGAACAATTAAAAATATGACATGAGAATAAATATCAGGAGGAGCAGGAAAACAATGACTGCATTTACCGAACAACAGATAAAGAATTTCCATATATCAGATTACTATTCCTTAAAGGGCCAGATTGCCGTAGTGACGGGTGGCGCAACCGGTCTTGGGCTTGGAATTACCCGGTGCCTCACAGATGCCGGTGCCAGAGTTGTAGTTCTTGGCCGGCAGCCGGAGGAGAAGGTTTGCAGGGCTCTGTCGGAATTTGGAGAACTCACAACATATTACCAGTTCGATATTACAGACACAGGCAGGACACAGGAAATGGCGGACAGGATTACAAGAGAACAGGGCGATATCACAATTCTTGTCAATAATGCCGGAAACCACTGTAAAAAATTCATATGGGAGATGAGTGTGGAGGAGTACATGGAGGTTTTAAATGTCCATCTTGTTGGCGCCTTTGCCCTGACCAAAGCCTTTGTACCCCGGATGAAGGAACTGAGACACGGCAGAATTCTGTTTCAGGCCAGCATGACCAGCTACATTGGCCAGCCGAAGGTAGCGGGATATTCCACTGCAAAGGCAGGATATTTGGGGTTAATTCATACTCTGACTGCGGAACTGGCGGAGTACGGGATCACGGTTAATGGAATTGCCCCTGGCTGGATTGATACGCCCATGTTCCATCAGGCTACCGACAGCGATCCTGCCCGTTTAAATAAAATTATGGGAAGAATTCCTGCTAAATCGGTGGGCGATCCTATGGATGTGGGAATGTGCGCCGCATTTCTCTGCAGCGAGGCAGCCAGATACATTAATGGGACATGCATCCCTGTAGATGGCGGTGCGTTGATTGGATTCTAAGAGGGAGAGAGGAGAAATGTGATGAATACTCACTTTAGTGAAGAACTCTGTCTGGTCAATGAGACTGGGCGTATGCTTTACCATAAATACGCAGAGCACATGCCCATTATCGATTATCATTGTCATTTACAGCCGAGAGAGATTTATGAGAACCGACAGTTCGAGGATTTGGGAGAAATGTGGTTGGCCGGTGACCATTATAAATGGCGTGCCATGCGTACCTTTGGAATCAATGAGCGCTATATTACCGGAAAGGAGACCTCTTATCATGAGAAATATCTGGCATTTGCCAGCATTCTGCCTCAGCTTGCGGGAAATCCGATCTATATCTGGTGCGCTCTGGAACTTAAGCGCTTCTTTGGCATTGATGAACCTCTTGGCCCTGAAAACGCAGAAGAGATTTATCATCGTACGTATGAGATGATACGGGAAAAGAACATGACGCCCCGCTGGTGTATGGAACAATCCAATGTAGAACTGGTCAGTACCACAGAAGATCCGGCAGACGATTTAAAATACCATGTTGCTTTGAAGGAGGAGAAGAATTTTAAGATTCGGGTAATCACTGCTTTCCGCCCTGATAAGGCCATGTTTGCAGCCGAAAACAGTTTTCCTTCCTATATTAAAGTCTTAGGAAAAGCCTCCGGTATGGAGATTACATCGTTTCAGGATCTGCTGACAGCTCTGGAACGTCGTCTGAAATATTTCCAGGATACGACGGGAACCACTGTATCTGATGCTGGAATCCCGGATTTCACCTGGGTTGACGCCACTCCCCAGGAGATAGATGCTATCTTTTCAAAAGCTGTAAGGGGTGAGAAAATCTCAGCTTATGAAAACAATCAGTACCGCAGTGCGTTTCTATTTGAGATGGGAAAGCTGTACTGCCGTTATGGATATGTGATGCAGCTTCACATCGGAACGTATCTCGATGCTAACAGAAAATATGTGGGTCAGGTGGGACAGAGTACCGGATTCGACTGTGTGGATGATTCTACCAGAGTGAAAAGCATAGGGGAACTTTTAAACCGGCTGACAGAGGAAGATTCCCTTCCAAAAGTGATTTTGTACTGTTTAGATAGCGCGAATACTGAAAATTATGGTATACTGGCAGCAGGGTTCTGCGAGAAATCGACGCGGGCAAAGGTACAGTTAGGAGCACCCTGGTGGTTTCATGACCAGGTATACGGGATTGAAAGGTATTTTCGTTCTGTCTCAAACTTATACCCATTGAGCCTGTCTGTCGGGATGTTGACCGACAGCCGAAGCTTCTTATCGTATCCGCGTCATGAATTGTATCGCCGCGTTCTCTGTAATTATTTGGGAGAATTAGTGGAGCGCGGGGAATATTTTTCCGGTGAAAAGGAACTGGCGAAAATCATACAGAATATCTGTTATTATAATGCGAAGGAGTATTTTGGATTTCAGGACCCCAATGATTGAAAACTGGAGGCAGGAATGACAAAAAGGGTAACAATAAAAGACATAGCAGCTGCTGCAGGTGTCTCTCTGGGGACGGTTCATCTCGCTCTAAGTGAGAAGAGCGGCGTCAGCGATGCGACCCGTGAGAGAATTCGCGCATATGCGAGGGAGATGGGATATCAGCCTAATATAGTGGCAGCTTCATTAAAGAGGAAGACACTTCGGCTGGCGGCCTG
>CAUEKH010000364.1 GCA_959018155.1 uncultured Hungatella sp. | reverse complement strand
TGCGCGGACTTCAGATTATAGAGCTGGAGAACAGTTACCAGATGTGCACCAGGCCGGAGTATTATGAAAATCTGATTCGGGTGGCCACGACACCGAAGAAGCAGGTGCTCACGGATGTGATTTTAGAGACGCTGTCAATTATTGCCTATAAACAGCCGGTGACGAAGATGGAGATCGAGAAGATCCGCGGTGTCAAATCGGATCATGCGGTCAACCGGCTGGTGGAATATAATCTAGTGTACGAGGTAGGGCGTCTCGACGCGCCGGGAAGACCGGCGCTGTTTGCGACGACAGAGGAATTCCTGCGTCGCTTCGGTATCGGTTCCACCCAGAATCTGCCGACGCCTGACCCGGAAGCCGCAGCGGAAATCCGCATGGCGGTGGAAGAGGAATTAAAGATAAATGGGGAAGAAATTCCCGTTGATATCCCGCTTCCATCTGAAGAACTGCCAGGATTCGATATACATCTGGCCTTTCAGGAGGCCGCTGTATCGGAACAGAGGGACGCAGGTATGGACGAAGGGGAGATACCTAAAACAGAATTACCAAAAACAGAATTACCATAGCAAAACATCAGGAGGACAAACTGTGACTGAGACAATTAAGATAAAATACTTTAATGATGAGATAGAGCGCCTGCGCTATATTGATGGAAAATCGGACTGGATCGATCTGCGGGCGGCCCAGGAAATCTCGATGAAAGCCGGGGAATTTAAGCTGATTCCCTTAGGCGTTGCCATGGAACTGCCGGCCGGATATGAGGCGCACGTGGTGCCGAGAAGCAGTACATTTAAGAATTACGGCGTTATTCAGACGAACAGCATGGGCGTCATTGATGAGACGTACTGTGGGGATAACGACCAGTGGTTCTTTCCGGCTTACGCGCTTCGCGATACGGTGATCCATGTCAATGACAGGATTTGTCAGTTCCGGATTATGAGGCATCAGCCGGAACTGGTATTTGAGGAGCAGGCTGTTTTAGGCCATGAAGACCGGGGCGGCCATGGGAGCACGGGAAAGCAGTAGGAGGGCAGTACCCTTAATCGTACTGATAATTGGAGAATCTAAATGAAAAAAATGTACCACATAATGGCGGTGGCCGCATTATGTATCACGATGGCTGTCGGCTGCGGAAAAGGGGAAAATCGCTATACCTACCGTGACGCAGGTATAGAAGCGTTAAATGCAGGGGATTATGAGACTGCGATCGTTTCTTTTGACAAGGCAGTTGAGGCGTCTAAAGGACTGGTCGGCGCTTTTGACATTGATGTGCTGAAGTACCGGGCAGAGGCGGAGTACCGGGTTGGAGATTACAAAGCGGCGGCCGATACGTACGGAATCCTGATCCAGGTGGATGAGGAAAAGCCGGAGTACTTAAATTTACGATGTATTTCAAGGGCCAGGACCGGCGATTATCCGGGAGCGCTGGAAGACTATCACCGGGCGGCGGAGCTGGATACGGAGAAGAAGGCCCCCGGCAGGCTGGAGGCACTTTTAGCGGCTGGAACCGCGCTGGAGGAACAGGGGGCTGCGGCGGAGGCCATGGCCTTATATGAGGCGGCGGAGGCCGAGGGACTGAATGGCGCTGAACTTTATAACCGTATGGGACTCTGCCGTATGAGCGAGGCAAAGTATGAAGAAGCGGCCGCGTATTTTGGCCGCGGGCTGGCAGCGTCGGATTCGGCCGGTGTGCCGGAACTGCTCTTCAATCAGGCGGTTGCATACGAGTATCAGGGAGATTTCGCGAAGGCTCGTGAACTGATGGAACAGTATCTTGCAAATCATGGGCCGGATGAGGACGCGGAGCGGGAACTGGCATTTTTGAAGACGAGATGAGAGTTGAAATAGGAGAGTAATGGCAGAATTAATTGAATTGAAAGATTTGGAAGAGCGTGTCATCCTTGTGGCGGTGAGCACGGAAGAGACGAGTGTGGCTGAGGACTCCCTCGACGAACTGGAGGAACTGGTCTCGACGGCCGGCGCGATTACGATTGATAAGATAATCCAGAACCGGGAGAGAATCCATCCGGGAACGTACCTCGGCAAGGGAAAAATCGACGAGGTGAGAGAGCGCATCTGGGAACTGGGCGCAACGGGAGTCGTCTGCGATGACGAACTATCCCCGGCGCAGCTGCGGAACTTGGAGGAAGCCCTTGATACGAAGGTCATGGACAGAACCATGGTCATACTCGACATTTTTGCGACCCGGGCGGTTACCCGGGAAGGGAAGATTCAGGTGGAACTGGCCCAGTTAAAGTACCGGGCTGCCAGGCTGGTGGGAATGAGAAGTTCTCTGTCGCGTCTGGGCGGCGGAATCGGTACGCGCGGGCCCGGCGAGAAGAAGCTGGAGGTGGACCGCCGTCTGATTCATGAGAGAATCGGCCAGCTGAAAGCGGAACTGGAGGATGTGAAGCGCCACCGTGATGTGGCAAGGCAGCAGCGGATGAAGAACCATACGCCGTCAGCCGCGATTGTGGGCTACACCAATGCGGGAAAGTCCACGCTGCTCAATAAGCTGACAGACGCCAATATTCTGGCGGAAAACAAGCTGTTTGCCACCCTGGATCCGACGACCAGGAATCTGCTTCTGCCCGGCGGGCAGCAGATGCTTCTGACAGACACGGTGGGCTTTATCAGGAAGCTGCCGCATAATCTGGTGGAGGCATTTAAAAGTACCCTGGAGGAAGCGAAATACTGTGATATCATCCTTCATGTAGTGGACTGTGCCAACCCTCAGATGGATATGCAGATGTACGTTGTCTATGAGACATTAAAGGAACTGGAAATCAGGGACAAAGAGATTATTACCGTATTTAACAAGACAGATTTGGCGGACGGGAAAAATGTCCCCCGCGACCTTTCTTCCGATTACCAGGTGAAGATCTCGGCGAAGACCGGAGACGGCTTAGATGAATTATTAAATCTGCTGGAGAGTATTTTAAGGAGCAGAAGAATCTATTTAGAACACACGTATCCGTATCAGGAGGCCGGGAAGATTCAGACGATCAGGAAGTACGGCCAGCTGCTGAAAGAGGAGTATACCGAGGAGGGAATCCTGGTAAATGCCTATGTTCCGGCAGAGCTTTATACCAGCCTGATATAGGGGTTCGGACCCTCTGATAAATGGGAACAGGATTATAAGAAAACATAATAAAACACAATATCTGGATTTGCGTTAAAATCGTGAAACCAGATATTGTGTTTTGCTTTCTTATCTGCTATAATGAATAGCGCAGCAGCCAGTGAGGGCAGCAAGGGTGTGCAAATGAAAGGAGTTCAGTGCAGATGATTCAAGTTGTTAAAAGAGATGGGGAAGTTGCCGATTTTGCTTTAAATAAAATTACTGAGGCAATCAAGAAGGCTTTTAAGGCCACGAAAAAAGATTACAATAATGAGATACTTGAACTGTTATCTCTTCGCGTTACAGCAGATTTCCAGGAGAAGATGAAGGACGGGCAGATTTCCGTGGAACAGATTCAGGACAGCGTAGAGCACGTTCTGGAGCAGACCGGCTACACGGATGTGGCAAAAGCCTATATCTTATACAGAAAACAGCGTGAGAAAATCCGTAATATGAAGAACACCATCCTGGATTACAAGGATGTGGTAAACAGCTACGTGAAGGTGGAAGACTGGCGTGTCAAGGAGAATTCCACGGTTACCTATTCTT
>CAUEKH010000363.1 GCA_959018155.1 uncultured Hungatella sp. | reverse complement strand
TTCGCAAACCTGTAAGAATTGCCTGCATCTCCGAGGAAGTCAGCACGGTGCGGTCAATCCGGTAGCCATCCATAATCGAGATGCCACCGCCCGTCCCCTGGCTCGTGACAAGGGGAATTCCCGCCTTACAGATATCTTCAATATCCCGGTTGATAGTCCTTCGCGACACTTCAAACTTCTCCGCCAGATACGGGGCGGTGACTTTCTCCTGCTGGAGAAGGATCGAGAGAATCCCTATGAGTCGATCAATCTTCATCTGCTGTCATCCCTTCCTGTTTGGTTTTCTTTTGATATGTTATTCTCCCATTTCCGCCGTTCCACGACTCCTTCTCTATTCTCCCAGCTTTGCCTTCAAATCCTTATAATAGCGGCTCTGCTGGCTCTTTAAATAAAATTTTGCAAACAGCTTCATCACCGGCTTCTTTACTGTAATCTCTTCCGTAAAATCGGCAAGCGTTCCATTCGGAAGAGCCGTAAAAATCCCCCTCCACGTACCTGTCATATTGCCATTCTCCAGTTCAAATTCATAGAGGCGGTACGGTTCCTTCACCGTAATCGTAAATGTTGTGGGATAGCCGTCCTTTGTGTATTCAATAAACCGCTTCCCATCTTCCAAAATCTCGATCCTGCTTAAATCGCTGCGCCAGGCGCAGTCCTTCAAATCTGTCACAACCGACCAGACCTTCTCTACATCACTCAATAATGTCATTTTCTTATTGGACGTTATCATATGTCCCTCCATACCCGTTTTTCAATATTAAAAATTTAATGCCCTGACCGTATCATTTTGTATCAGTCAGGCTTATTTCCACTGACAGTTCCAATATACCGCAAAATACACGACAACAGTATGTCATGTTTAAATTTTCCGATGCTCTTATTTCATTTTTTTAGTATAACCGGTACGCTCCTGCTTCCGCCCTGCCACACAAAAAAGGCAGGGAATGATTGTCTGTCACAACTATATCATATCCCTGTCTTTCTTACCATCAGAAGCGAAAGCTATTGAATTTTTTTATCTGAAACCTTGTGAAACACCACCATGACAGCGAAAAGCGCCACAACCGCAAATCCCAGCGCCACCGGGCTCTTTGTGGCACCGGCAATCACGTAGGCAATCAGAGCAATGATCCCGTTCACCACCGCATACGGAAGCTGTGTTTTAATATGATCCACCAGATCGCACTCCGCACCCGTAGAGGAAAGAATCGTGGTGTCCGAAATCGGCGAACAGTGGTCGCCAAACAGCCCGCCTGAGAGCACCGCGCCCACAGCAATGTAAAATGGAATGCCAAATGCCTGCGCCATAGGAATTGCCAGCGGCATCATAATGGCGAAAGTCCCCCAGGAACTTCCCGTTGAAAACGATACAAATGCGCCGAACAGAAAGATTGCCGCAGGCACAAGGGCCGCGGAAAACCGCAGAGTCTGAAGCAGCTGAACAATATATTCCGCCGTTCCCAATCCGCTTATCATTTTCCCCAAAGACCAGGCCAGCACGAGGGTGACCGCCACATCTGTCATCCCCTTCATCCCATCCACGTACACCTTAAATGTGTCTTTAAAATTCATCACCTTAAAGGCACAGATAAATGCCATCAGCACCACCGCGCCGAAGAAATATCCCATTGTCAGGGCCACGCGGAATTCATTGCCATCCACCTTCTTAAACGGGAAGCCAAGCGGCGCCAGCGTTCCAAAGAGCGTCACGAATACGACCAGGATTGGCAGGACGACCATAATCGGCTTTGCATTCGATATGGAATACTTAGAGTCCGCATTTTTCTTTGTTACAGGATCGGCATCTTTAAATGTGTACGAAACCATTTCCCGTTCCGCCCGATTTTCCGCCTTCTTCATCTGCGAAAAATCGAGTTTCGTGACAGCTACCATGGGAATCATGATAATTGCCAGAATCGCGTAGATCTGAAATGGGATGGCTTTGACAAATGTGGTGTAATCGGAGTCCGGCACACCCAGATTGTCAAATTCCGCCTTGATTAATCCCATAATGTAGACGCCCCAGCCGATAAATGGGATCAGAATTGCCACCGGTGATGAGGTGGAATCGAGAATCCAGGCCAGTTTTTCTCTGGAAATCTTCAGTTTGTCAAAAAGCGGACGGAAAACCGGGCCAACGAGAAGCGGCGTTCCCAAATCCGAGAAGAAAATGACAATTCCGCCGGCCCACGCACAGAGCTGGGCTTTCAGCTTTGTATTGACGTAACGGTAAACACTCTGGCTAAACGCCTGGGCCCCGCCTGATTTTTCCATCAGTTTGATAAATCCGCCGATAAATACCACCAGTACAATGACTCCGGCATTGTAGCTGTCCGTCAGCTGCACAAATAAATAATCACCAATCATTGATTTTACTGCCAGAAATGGATTGCCATGGCAGAAAATCAGGACACCCGCAAACCCGCCGCAGAATAAGGACAGAATCACATTCTTACTCTTAATCGCCAGTATGACCGCGATAATCGGCGGAAGCAGGCTCAAAACTCCATAATTCATCTCTTCCCTCCCGATAATTTTGGATCACTGCCGGAAATAACCGGACTGTGAACCGTATCATAATAACAGTGGGCATTTTGTATGAATTTTTATGCCCACTGTTTTTATATTCTATCGGATGGAAGGGAATTTGACAAGAAGTATTTCCATTCTCCTGATGATAATGGCTTCTCCTGTCCATTTTCCCGCCGCATGGCTATTCTGATAAATATTCCTCTATAAATTTAGACGCCACTGCGCCGTCTGACGCAGCGGTTACGATCTGTCTTAACGGTTTCGTCCTTACATCGCCCACAGCAAAAACTCCCGGCACGCTCGTCTTCGTTGTCTCGTCGGCTATAATGTAGCCCTGTTCATTTCTGGCAACCTGACCGTCAAAAATGGTAGTGTCCGGAACTCTCCCGATGGCCACAAACAGCCCCTCACATGCCAGTTCCGTCTTCTCCCCGGTCTTCACGTCTTCCAGAACCACTCCCGTTACCTTCTTCTCATGAAGAATCTCTGTGACTCTGCTGTTCCATTTAAATTCCACCGGACTTCCCTCCAGGGCCTTCTGATAAACCATGGACGCGCGAAGTCTGTCGCGACGGTGCACCAGATATACCTTTTTACAGATTTTCGAAAGGAACAGCGCGTCCTCAGCAGCACTGTTGCCGCCGCCTGAGACGACAACCGTTTTATCGCGATAGCGCATACCGTCACAGACTGCGCAGTAGGCCACGCCGCGGCCGCGAAGCTTCTGTTCTTCCGGAATTCCCAGCTCCCTCGGCGACGCTCCGGTCGCGATCACTACGGTTTTGGCCAGGACAATGCCCTCCGTCGTC
The DNA here is from genome assembly GCA_959018155.1 of uncultured Hungatella sp. Lineage (GTDB taxonomy): Bacteria > Bacillota > Clostridia > Lachnospirales > Lachnospiraceae > Hungatella. The sequence continues at coordinate 355 of CAUEKH010000363.1, read as the reverse complement.
GTGATTTTCTTCGGTTCCGTCTTCAAATCCACTGCCGTCACCTCGGCAAATGCCGTCTCCGCGCCGAATCTGTCGGCCCCCTTCTTCATCTTTTCACCCAGTTCAAAACCGTCAATTCCCTCTTCAAATCCGGGATAATTGTCCACCTGGCCTGTCGTCGCCATCTGGCCGCCCGCAGACAGTTTTTCCAGCACCAGAACCGACATGCCGCTTCTCGCACAGTAGAGCGCCGCGCTGTATCCACCCGGGCCGCCTCCGATAATCACAGTATCATAGATTTTGCTGTTATCCATGTTCCTCTTCCTCTCCTGCTTCTTCACTCCGCACCCGATACTCTCACCGCGTGGGGCTGGTC
>CAUEKH010000362.1 GCA_959018155.1 uncultured Hungatella sp. | reverse complement strand
CATTTAATTTCTGATGAAGCAGGCTCCGGGGCGCGCTTGCTTCTCTGTTCTCACGAATCTTCGCATACTTTTCTCTTCTCGTTTCATGCCTGATCCTGCCATTTGCCCTGTGCTGATAGTTCTCTCTGTTAATATCCTTTCTTCTGTCATCGCAGGGTTCCTCCTGCAGCAGGGCTTCCAGAGGCGTTTCCGGCCTTGCGGCACAAAACGGGCAATTCGGATCGCCGCACGTCTTCATCAGCCAGGTATTGCAGCCAAGGCAGCATGTAGCATCAAATTTATCGTAATAGAACAGTTTTCTTTCCCCGCACTGGGGGCATTCTCCACTCAGCCATGAACCGTGTTTCGTCCACCTTCTCCTTATTGCGCTCAAATCTTTCTGATATTTTTTCTTCATGATTTTACCGATGTATCAACATCATATTAATTTTCTTTTCTATCCCTGTTATTACCAATATAAGTTCTGACCAAATCCCAGAAGCTGTCGTAATCACGATATAACGACGTCTGCGCTTCCAGCTTTTCCATCTGTGCATCGTAATCGTCCCTGTCGCGCTGTAACTCTTTTGCCGCTTTGAGTATGCGGGCTTCTTCTGCTGCCCGGCAGTTTACCAACGCGCGGTAAATCTCCTGACATTCATCGGACAGACTTCCTTCTGTCACACCTTCCAGCCCTTCCATCTGCAATTCTGTGTCATAATCTATAATCCTTATTACGTCCTGGATATATTGGGGATATTCGCCCAAAATCGTCCTGACCTCCGGTTCCTTATAAATATCCGCCATGGCCTGCAAAAATTCGTCATCACTCAATGGAACCGCATTCGATAACGCTTTGTCAATAAAGTTCATTTTTCAGGATTCCTCCCTGTTTTATAACTGGCTTTCCCTCATTTTTACTCCGTCTCCAAAAAGTGAAGTTCTCTTTTCAATCGAATTATACTATGGAAACTCCGAGGTTACAAGCAATGTAGAAAAATCGTCAAATAAACTGCCCCAAGTCTCAGATCATTGAAAGGCAGCCGGGTTCCCCCTGCTGCCTTCCGGCCCTGAATTTTGTATAAGCCATTCAGTCAAATTTTTTCAACATAAAATCACGGTTTCTCTGCCAGCTTCTGAATAAATATGTAAGAAGAATTGCAGATACCATTTTCAATCTTATCATAAAGAACAGAGACGGTATCGCCCTCATGCAGGATTAGCCAGCCATTTCCGGTGGTGTCAAATATTTTCGCACCGGAACAGTCCACACGGATACCGGTTCCGGACGGTGTCGTCAGCACGAATGAAGCGGAAGCTCCCGACTCCGCTGTCGCTATCTCAGAGACTGTTCCCTCCGGAAGGCTCTGGTACCGGCCTTCTTCCTGCATCTTCAGCATATAATCCCGGTATACTGCGCCGTTAATCAAATCCGGATTGCCTCCTGTAATCCAGGAATAACGGCCTTTCCCTGTAAATAACGGATTACAAAAATAAAATGTTTCTGAGGTGCCGTCCGGGTAAATTACGGTCAGTTCAGAGGTCATACCGAACAGAAGCGTATCATCCTCCGGCAAAACTGCCTGAAACTGTAATCCTCCCAGAGCCTGGACGATGGCATCTATCGTCTCTCTCCTCTCGGTTACATAGGGCCCGGTCTCCTCACTGGTAAAATAAAATGGCATTGTTGAGAAGCGGATACGAACCGGATACGCTTGCAGAAGATCAGGAACCCAGGCGCCGCTTGCATCGACACGGTATCCATCAGGTGTCACAGTGTCCGCCAGCATCCAGCCGGCCTGATTGAAATAATAGCAGCGGCCATTGATCCATTTCCAGGTATCCGCAGGGTACGTTCCGTCATCTTCCTGATACCAGTAGCTGCTCTCCCCGGACTGCCAGTCGTTCGTCACATTTTCCTGTTTCCACTGACCCGCCATAGCGGCGCCAGGAAACAGAAATGTGATACTCACTGCCGCAAGAAAAGCACTCAGAAATTTCCCGCCTCCATGTTGTCCCGTTTTTCCCATCTTCTACCTCACTTTTTATTCTGTATGATATGAATTTCCGACTGAAATTACTGCGTATCAGTCATTTCCCTGTGAACATTTGGCAGCGTCGATGGCGAGAACAATCATCAGGCAAAGGAGGGCGTCCTCCTCCCTTTCGATATCGAGAACATAGGTATCGGTAAACCGAAACAGTTCTTTTTCCGCTGTCATGACGGTTCGTCCCGATCCGTCCAAAACCTGATAGTTCCACTCCAGCCAGTTGCCATCTACTGTCCAGTCATTGCAGTCCAGCGTAAATTTCGGTTTTAAGAAGGTCAGTTCCTTTCTGATCTCCCCAATCAGCTCCTCACCGATATACAACTGAAATTTGGGAAGAAAGGTAAGAACCCGTTCCTGAACAGTTCCGATATGATTATCAAGGGGATCATAGATTTCCAGCCTGTGGCCCCAGCTCAGTTTGCCCTTTACCGTGTATACCGGCTCGCCTTCTTCATTATAGATATCGTAGCTGTCAAACCACGAAAATAAACGCTGTTTAAACAATAACTTCAACTCAGTTCCTCCTGCTTTTCATTTTATATTCAGCCACTCTGTCACCTTATCCACAAAACAGATTCCGTCCAGATGGTCCAACTCGTGACAGAAACATTTTGCCATGTCATCTGTGCCTGTAAGGGTCACTTCCTCCCCCTTCTCATTCAGCGCCTTCACCACCACAGCCTTCGGGCGGACGGTGCGGCCGAATTTATCAGGAAAGCTTAAGCAGCCTTCCACGCAGTCCTGCTCACCCACCGATTCCACAATCACCGGATTTACCAGTTTCATCAGGCCGGTGCCCATATCAATCACCACAAGGCGCTTCAAAATTCCCACCTGGCTGGCGGCAATCGCTGCCCCGTTGGGGGTTGCATGAAGGGTTTCCGTCATATCATCAAGAATTTCTCTGATCCGGTCATCCACTTCCTGCACTTCCTTACACCGCTTTCTTAAAATCTCGTCACCCTCATAACGAAGTTGTAAAATCGCCATACGCTATCTCCCCTGAAAAACAATCTCATCTTACAGCCAGTAAACCTGGCCATCCCAGGCCACTTCCTCCGCCCACTCATCTTCAAGAAACCATCCCAGTAATTCAGCAACAAACCCAGGAGTTACAGAGGCCCTGCCAGAAAGATTGGCCCCCGGCCGTTCTGACATGTCCGGGACAGAATATCTGTGCCATCTGCCGTCAGGCTCTCTTTTATTTTTGCCGCATCTTTCCGACAGAATATACCATTTCCCGGCCGGTTGTTCCAGCGGATAGCGGAGAACTGTCTTTTTATCCTCAGAGCAGATGTGAAGTACGGGAAAGCCCGGATCCTCTCTGGGGTTTACCCACCAGTAGTAGATATCATCGTGACAGACGAGACGCCGCCGATGTTTCTTTGCTATGCCCATTTCCCGCCTCCCATTTTACTTCATCTACCAGAAAACAAATCAACCTGGCCATCACTGCAGCTTCTTCTCCTCTTTCTCCATCCCCAGATAACAGACGTGAAGCACCGGGTAGAGAATGACAGCCAGAACCAGTCCGCCCACGCCCTGAACCACGTTAGAAGGAACGCTGGCCAGCGCCGCCGCTGCCCCGTAGAGAAATGACTCATAGACGAAGTAGCCTCCTGCCACGAGTAAAATATCAATCACACCGCCGATTACCACCCCGGCGGACC
>CAUEKH010000361.1 GCA_959018155.1 uncultured Hungatella sp. | reverse complement strand
GGGCTGAAGTCGTGTCGCCATGGTTCCCCGAAGGCCAATGGTCGTATTGCAGTGCGCGCCGACCCGGATCTTGGGCGCCGCATACACCAGATCGCGATTTCCCATCAGCTTTGCGACAGCCGCCACCATCTCCGCCGTCAGTCCCTTCGACACTCTCTTAATGTCTTCCTCCGTCGTATGGTAATCGAGAATCCATTCCCGTAGTTCCGCCACAGACCAGTATCTGATACCCTGATATATTTTTTCATTGATTCCATCCTGGTTGAGTCTGGTCACTTCATCTTCTTCATAGGGAACCACCGGATTCTCCCTCAAATCGCTTAAGAGAAGGTTGGAGAGCGCCTCTTTGGCAGCAATTCTCTCGATTGCCGACGCTGCCGCCACACCAGCCAGAATATCTCCCGATTTTTCTTCATTTGCCTTGGCTAAAATCTCTTTGATTGTATGGAAAGTAAAGACCTGTCCCGAAAGCTTCGTCCGATACTCCATAGTCCGCCAGCCCCTCTTTCTCTTAAAAAGTTCCTTATCCTGCATGGCGGTCAGCCAAATACCAGCGTCTTTACCACCACCGGCACCACCAGCCCGCCCATCAGCGGTTTCCCCATATCCACGTAATCATTTTCCCCTGCCCGGATGGAATCCAGTGCGATCACGTCACGCTTTCCTTTTCCTGCGTGGTACACCGCCTGTCCCAGGGCTTTCGCCATGTCGCACTCTACGATAATTAACAGCGGCGTCTCCGGTGAAAACACCCGATCGGCCGCCTCACACAGTGCGCCTGCCAGGGCCTTTATCTCCACATAGCCCGGATTCGGCTTCCCCTTCATCGCAATCACAAGCTGTTCAGAATCATTTTGCCGGATCGCCCACCGCATCCGTTCTGCCAGCACCTCAGTCCTGCCTGCAAAACACGCTTCCTGCTCTCCGGCATTCAAAAGCAGAACCGGCACATTTTTTACAGGAAAACAATCGCGCGTATACGTAATCGTGCTCCCCGAAATCGTGGTCGCATACGTTCCCGCCCCCACAACGGTTGCGCGGATTGTCTCCGCCGGTTCTGTCACCCGACATCTCTTCCACAGTTCTCCCCTCCGCACTGCCTGTCCCAGCACGATGCCGATATCGTAATACTTCCACTCATCACCATATTCATGATAAACTGCATCGGCCACGCCTCCGGAGAAAAAGATCGTGACCTCCTCCTTTTGCGGTTCAAACCAGCTGCTTGCAGGCGTCCGTATCTCTCTTAAAATATCCTCCTGCTCCCGCACGCCCACCGCCTGTTCCAGAAGCTGCGCCATAGCCTCCCCGATTCTCACCAGCGTGTCCCGATCCGTCCGCTTCCCCTCTTCAATAGAAATTCCCTTCCACCGGGCTATCTTTTTGGCGCTGCTGCTGATGTAGGCAACCGTGAAATCCGGTTCAAACCGAACCAGTCTGCCTCCGATATCGAGACAGCCGACAGACACCGCCTCGCCGCAGTCAAAACATACCAGATTGGAGGTTCCTCCTCCGATATCCACGTTCACGACTCTGCAGTGATGTTCCTCAGAGAACTGTCTTGCGCCACTCCCCTTTCCCGCAATCATCGACTCCAGATCAGGGCCCGCGGTTGATACCACAAAATCCCCGGCAAATCCGCTCAGACTCTCCAGCACCAGCGATGCGTTATCCTTTCTCGCAGTCTCGCCGGTAATAATCACCGCTCCGGTCTGGGTATCCTGCGGCGTATATCCGGCGCGCCGAAATTCCTCCGCCACAATACCGCGCACCGCCTCCGCGTCAATCAGGGACGGCGTCTTAAGCGGAGTCGTATAAATCCCGCTTTTATAGACGACCTTTTTATCCACGATTTTTACACAGGGGACGGAAAAATATCCCGATGTATTCTCAACAGAAAGCCGGCTGAAAATTACCTGGGTAGTAGAAGTACCGATATCAATTCCCACGCTTAACATCGTATCCGCCATATCAGTCCTCCAGATGACTCATCTCTCTTCTTTTGTTTAATTTTACCACTTTATTCTGTAATGATCAACGTTTATTATATATTTCCACGAATTTTCAAATTTATTGTTCTAGTTCAATCGGCTTTACGACTAATTTATTCCTGTTTTATCTGTATTTTTATGTATAAACATACCAATCAGCTTAATAAACCGTTTATTTGTATTTTCATGAAAAAGTAAAATAATTTCCTGGCTGTCAGTTCCTGAACACCGTCTGAAACCATTTTCCGATGGCTGTATTTGATACTTTGTGGGAGATTTATCTGCGATAAAAGAACTATGACGGGCAGTTCTGGCTAAATGGCAGGAAAATTTACAGCAGAGGTGGGGGAATCATTGAAAAAACAGTTTTCCAGATACAACAGCAGGCCAGTTTCTGTATCCATCAGAAACTGGCCTGCACTGTCCGGTAAAAATATACATTTGTTAAACTTATCTCATTTCCATCCGACCTCTGCAAATGGTGTCCGCGCCATTTTTTCCTCTAATTCCCCGCGCAGCTTATGGAGGCTGGCTTTCGTCAGCTTCTTTCCTTCCACCAGACATACTCCCTCCACGAACACCGCCGAGACATTTGAGTAATTTGCACTGTAAACCAGAGCGGAGTACGGGTCGTAGATCGGAAACATATTGGCGGATTCCGTCTCTATGAGGACTAAATCAGCCCGTTTTCCGATTTCCACTGAACCGATTTTCTGTTCCATATGGAGCGCCTTCGCCCCCATCCCGGTCGCCATTGCCACAATCTGCTCAGCCGGAAATGCGCTTCTGTCTCCCGTCTCATTTTTATGGAAATTGGCGCAGAGTTTCATCTGAGTTAAGATATCCAGAGTATTGCCGCTGGCGGGACCGTCGGTTCCCAGGCCGACCGCAATGCCGGCTCTCATCATTTTCCCCACCGGGGACACTCCCTTTGCGGCCTTCGTGTTGGATCCGATGCAGTGGGCCACACCGGCTTCCCTGTCGCGGAAGAGGCAAATATCCTCCTCCGTCATGTGAATACAGTGAGCGGCCAGTGTCTCCGGCCCGAGGACACCAATCGAATCGAGATATGCGGCCGGAGTAAGGCCGTAATTTCTGCGAAAATGTTCCATTTCATAATCCATTTCCGCCGTATGGAGGGAAAATGGCACGCCGTAAGCCTGGTCGAGGCGGAAAGCTTCCTTTAACACTTCTTCCCGGCACGTACTCGTCCCGTGGGGCGCCACACACGGCTGGATGCGCGGATGGCCTTCATACGCTCTCATCATCTCTTCCCCATAGGAAAGCGCCTCATACGGATTATCAAAATCACAGGCGCCTTCATCCATCACCGTCTGGCCCGCAAACCCGCGAATCCCCATCTCGTCCATGGCCCTGGCCGCCTCTTTTTCGTAGTAATACATATCGAAAACAGTCGTCACACCGGAAAGCAGCATTTCCGCGGCCGCATACCGGGTGGATAAGTAGACCAGTTCTCTGTCCATGGCCCTCTGTTCCATCGGAAGCAGGAAAACGCGAAGCCGGTCCCTGCAGTCATCTCCCAACCCTCGGAACAGTATCATCCCCATGTGAGTGTGCAGATTCACCATCCCCGGCATGAGAATCCCGTTTTTTCCATCGAACCATCTGATTTCTTCTGACGGATTTTCTTTCAGCTATTTCAGTAATCACACCCTATCTGAACTGATTGAGCGGTTCTATTTGCAAGG
>CAUEKH010000360.1 GCA_959018155.1 uncultured Hungatella sp. | reverse complement strand
TACTATCCTGTTTCTTCAATCTGTTACCTCCGTTTTACTGTTCTTGTTCCTGTTCTTTTTTCATCATTTCACGGCAGTCCTTACAGTATCCGTAGAGTTTTACCTCATGATCCGTCACCAGAAATCCCATAGTGTCGTCCATGGCCTGCTCCAGCGTCTCGAGTAAGTCCCCTTCAAATGAAAATACTTTACCGCAGCGGTTGCAAATGGCGTGGTGATGGTGATGTCTGGACTCACTTTCAAGGCCCCCCAGTTCATAGCGGGCAAAACCGTCATCAAAGCTGACCTTATCTATCACGGACAAATCGACAAGCACCTGAACAGTCCTGTAAATCGTGGCAAGTCCTATCTCCGGGCACCGAATCTTCGCGAGTTCGAAAATCTCCTCCGCCGTCAGATGTTCACCCGGACGCTCTGCCATGATTTCCAGCACCAGCATACGCTGATTCGTCACTTTGAGTCCTTTATTCCGAAGCATATCCTTAAATATATCCTGATCCATACCATACTTCCTTTGAATTACTTCACAAGCTACTTCACAAATTATTTCTCAATCTCCACGTCTGCGTCTTCCAGCAGTTCAGCAAATATTTTAAATAAATAATCTATCTCGTTATCATCTTCCACGAACTCGTACAAAGCGTCTGAATCCTCTTTCTTTGACACGTCCTTTAAGATGTAACATTCTCCTTCTTCCTCGTCATCTGCCGTGTCAGTCACCAGCAGATAATCCATCCCGCTCAAACGGGTCTCTTCCAATACGTAAAAATCCACGGTTTCCCCGTCATCCATCGTCAGTGTAATCTTCTTTTCTTCACTGTTCATACTGTCACTCCTGTTCTTCGGGCAGACAGACGAATCCCCTTACACTCCCGTGTGTCCCACATGGTCAAGATACCCCTGCAGGATTAAACACGCCGCCACCTTGTCGATGACTGCTTTCCGGTTCTCCCGTCTGACTCCGCTCTCCTGTAATATCCGCTCAGACGCAGCCGTCGTAAGCCTCTCATCCCATAAGATGACCGGCAGGCCCGTCCTTCTCTCTAACATGGCTTTAAAGCCTTCTGTCTTTTCCGCGCGCTCTCCTAAAGAGTTGTTCATATTCTTAGGATAACCCAAAACTATCGTTTCAATCTCATATTCCCGAATCAATTCTTCGATTCTGGCGCACGTCTTCCGTAATTTATTCTCATCTTCCCGCGTTATCGTCTCGATTCCCTGGGCAGTAAACCCAAGCGGATCCGAAATCGCAACGCCAACTGTCTTTGAACCGTAATCAAGGCCCATGATTCTCATATTATTTTTCTCCATAACAAAACAAAGCTGGTTTGAACGCCAACTATATACAGTACAATAACCTGTACGCTCTGCGCACAGGTCACCGTCACCGGACAAACTGCCAGATTTCATTACAGTCCTTCCTCTGACAGCCGCCCTTCCAGATTCAGTTTCTCTTACCGTGCAAATTACCGAAGTTTCGTATCAATGTATACCCGCATGAGTTCTTCCAGAATCTCATCCCGCTCTACTTTCATGATAAGACTTCTGGCGTTCTTATGACTGGTGATATAAGTCGGATCTCCGGACATGATATACCCGACAATCTGATTGATCGGGTTATAGCCCTTCTCTGTGAGAGCTATGTATACCTGCTCTAAAACCTGGCTTACTTCCAGCTTATTTTCCTGTACTGAATTAAAAAATTGTGTATTATGAATCTCGCCCATATCTGTCACGTCCTTTAACTGTTCTTCTCTATTCTAAACCATAAATGGGATTTCGGCAAGGAAAAATTTTATTTTCCAGTATCATGCAGGGATGGGACCGCAAATATCTCCGGGAAAAATCGCGGAAGATTCGCTCAGATACGGCATTTTTTCACAAAAGGAACAGAAAAAACGGGAATTTCTGCGTTCTGGCATATTTTGATAGACCGGAAGGACAACAGTCGTGTATAATGGTTGAAAGTCAAGAAATATCAGAATACAGGGGAGGTTTTCATGGATATAAAAGAATTATTGGATCCGGGGTTCAGGGGAGTTGTCCTTCTGGAAAAGAACGGAGAAATAATCGGGGAAAGTTACAGTGGTTATGCCGTTCTGCCTGACAGAATCCCCAATGATGCAGATACAAAATTTGCCAGCGCTTCCGCCGGCAAAGCGTTCGTCGCTGTTGGAATACTTCAGTTGATTGAGGAGGGGAAACTGAAGCTTGATGATACGCTGGGACAGATTCTCGATTTTAACTGGAATGAAATTGATCCGGAGGTGACGGTGAAACAGCTGCTGAATCACACATCCGGAGTTCCCGATTATTTTGATGAGTCTGTGATGGATGACTACGAAGAACTGTGGCGGGATTTCCCGAATTACCGGATCAGGCACAATGCGGATTTACTGCCGCTTTTTATTCATAAGCCCATGATGTATCCGAAGGGAACGAGATTTCAGTATAATAATTCCGGATACGTACTGCTGGCCCTGATCATAGAACAGCTTACCGGGCTTCCATTTGACCAGTATTTGCAACGTCACATTTTTGATGTTTGTGGCATGAAGTCAACCGGCTATTATGCGTTGGACAGACTGCCTGCAAAATGCGCCTGCAATTACATTTACTGTAAAGACACGGACAGCTACCGCACCAATATTTTCAGCGTTGACGCGAATGGAACCGGGGCCGGAGGCGCATTTATCACGGTGGCTGATATCTTGAACTTCTGGGACAGCCTGATTCATTACAGACTGATTTCTGAGAAAATGACCCGGGAAATGTTGAGCATTCAGAGTGGCAGCGGCGCTGACCCGGAGGAAGGGTATTACGGATACGGCGTCTGGATTATTAAAAAGGAAAACGGCCCTGATATCGCTTATTTTCAGGGATGCGATCCTGGCGTTTCCTTCCTCTCCGAATATAACCCGCAGAACGGAATGATCTCCGTTTTAGTCAGCAATTACGGGGATAACGTCTGGAGGGAAATGCGGAAAATAAGAGAGAGGCTGTATTAACGGCAAAGTTTGTCTGCCTCCCACCAGATCGAATCGCCTTCCCGGCACTTTTTAAATCCGCATCGCTCCAGAATTCTCTGTGAGGCGTATCCGTCTTTTTCAGTTTCTGCAGTTACTTTTCTGACACCGTCCTGGCTGAATGCCCAGCGGCACATGGCCTGGACGGTTTCTGTCATATATCCGTTATGCTCGAACGGTTTTCCAAGACCGTAACCGATCTCAACTTCCCCGTTACAGTCAGGAACATTCTTAAAATCGACCGATCCGACGACAACGCGGTCGCTTTTCCGGGTTATAAGCCAGAAGCTATGCCAGCAGTAATTTTCAGGGTCGCCCTCTGCTGCCGCTATCTGCCCTTTTACAATCTCCAGAAAAAAGCCGGTCAGCGGCTCTGCCTGATAGGAACAGGATAACTCCTGTTCCAGTTTGGGAAGATCTTCCACCCATAACCGAAGCTGACGCGGGGATAAGGGAATCAGTTCCAGTCTCTCTGTCTTTAGCATCCCGCAATACCGTCCAGTTCCATAAACGCAGTCTCATCATTCAGCATTGATTTTAAAGTTCCCGTTACCATAACTCCCTTTAATCCCTCTCTAAATGGCACAGCGACCCGGATATACTCTCTCGTATATCCGGTCATGTAGATCTGCCCCTGATACTCCATGGTCTCTTCCAGCAGCACTTCCTGACTCGTGCCGAGGAAGC
>CAUEKH010000359.1 GCA_959018155.1 uncultured Hungatella sp. | reverse complement strand
GCCAGATTCTCATTGACGGCCACGATATTAAGAGTGTGACGCTTAAGAGCCTGCGAAGCCAGATGGGGATTATGACCCAGGACAATTTCCTGTTTTCCGGGACGATCCGTTACAACATCAAATACGGGCGTCTCGATGCCACAGATGAGGAAATGGTGGCGGCCGCGAAGGCGGTCAATGCCCACGACTTCATCATGAAGCTGGAGAACGGCTACGACACGGAGATCAGCGAACGTGGGGCCCGGCTCTCTATCGGTCAGCGGCAGCTTCTGGCGTTTGCCAGAACCATGATTTCAAGACCGGGAATTTTAATTCTCGACGAGGCGACCTCCAGCATTGACACCCACACGGAACTGCTGGTTCAGAAGGGTATCGAGGCGTTACTGGAGGGGCGGACCTCCTTTGTCATCGCCCACAGGCTTTCTACGATCCGCAAGGCAGACCGCATTTTTGTCATTGACCAGGGCAATATTATGGAAGCGGGAAACCATGAGGAACTGATGGAGAAGAAGGGGGCTTACTATCAGCTTTACCAGAGCCAGTTTGAGTAGAAGAGGCTGCAGCCGGAAAGTCGCCGTACGGTCCGGCTGCGCCCGATCCGGCGGCCCCTCTGAAGAAAAAGATTGACCCGGACAGTGAAATGCAATAGAATAGGAGTCGAGGTGATTAGATGACAGAAGGAGCATTAGTGCTGGAGGGCGGTTCCCTGCGCGGCGTATTTACGGCCGGGGTCCTCGATGTATTTATGGAAGAGGGAATCGAACTATCCTATGTAAATGGTGTTTCCGCAGGATCCATGTGCGGAATGAGTTATATCAGCAAACAGATTGGGAGAACCATAAAGGTCGATCTCGACTATGTCAATGACAGACGTTTTTTAAGCTTCCGCAATATGGTAAAGAACCGTTCTATTTTTAATTTTGATTTTCTGTTCGGGGAACTGAGCGAGAAGCTGGTACCATTTGATTACGATACATTCAATCGCTCGAAGCAGCGGTTTGAGGTGGTTGCCACCAGATGTAAAACCGGAAGGCCGGAGTATTTTGAGAAGAGTGAATGCAGCGATTTTATTTCCGCCGTGAAGGCGTCCAGCAGTCTGCCTGTCCTTTCCCGGATGATTGATGTCAATGGAAAGAAGTATTTAGACGGCGGCTGTTCGATGCCGATTGCGTATCAGAGGGCCATCGACGAGGGATATGAGAAGGTTATCGTAATCCTCACGAGAAACCGCGGATACAGGAAGCAGCCGGTGGATAAATGGACGAAACGGGCGTATGAGCGGTATTTCGCGCCGCTGCCAAAGCTGCTTGAGGCACTGAATGAGGCGCCGGAGCGCTACAACCGGATGCAGGAAGAGATTGAGGAACTGGAAAAGGCGGGGAGAATCTACGTCATCCGCCCGGATAAGCCGGTTACGGTTTCCAGAACAGAGCAGGACAAAAAGAAGCTGGAAGCCTTATACGAGGATGGCCGCCGCCTGGCGGCAGAGCAGCTGGCGGATATCAGAAAGTACCTCGGTATAGAGGCGGAAACGGTGATGAAAGGAAATAACGGTACAGATTTATGAGTATATACGATACATTGAATGAAGTACAGAGAGAAGCGGTTTTCCATACGGAAGGACCGCTTCTTGTGCTGGCCGGGGCCGGCTCAGGAAAAACGAGGGTTCTGACCCATCGAATCGCGTATCTGATTGAGGAGAAGGGGGTAAATCCGTGGAACATCATGGCCATCACCTTCACTAATAAGGCGGCGGGCGAGATGAGGGAGCGTGTGGATAAGATTGTGGGATTTGGCGCGGAGAGTATCTGGGTCAGCACCTTCCATTCTTCCTGCGTGAGAATCCTGCGCCGCCACATTGAGAGTCTCGGCTATACCACGAATTTTTCCATCTATGATTCTGACGACCAGAGGACGTTAATCCGTCAGGTCTTAAAGACGCTGGAGGTGGATCCGAAACTCTATAAGGACAGGGCCATGCTGACTTTTATCTCCAACGCGAAGAATGAACTGGTGACGGCGGAGGAGTTTGAACTGAATGCAGGTGGCGATTTCCGGCAGAAGAAGGTGGCTCAGATTTATAAAGAGTACCAGAAGCAGCTAAAGAAAAATAATGCGCTGGATTTCGACGACCTCTTAATGAAGACGGTTGAACTCTTCCAGAACAGCCCTGAGGTGCTGGACTATTACCAGGAACGTTTTAAATACATCATGGTCGATGAGTACCATGATACGAATACGGCCCAGTTCAAGCTGGTGAGCCTGCTGGCCGGTAAGTATAAGAATCTCTGCGTGGTGGGTGATGACGACCAGTCCATCTATAAATTCCGCGGCGCCAATATCGGCAATATCTTAAATTTTGAGAAGGCGTATCCGGGCGCCAGAGTGATCAAACTGGAACAGAATTACCGTTCCACCCAGAATATCCTAAATGCGGCCAATGAGGTGATCCGCCATAACCGCGGTAGAAAGGCCAAAACACTCTGGACAGCCAACGAGGAAGGAAATCTCGTGCAGTTTAAGCAGTTTGAGACGGCTGCCGAGGAGGCCGATGCCATTGTCCGCGACATTTTGACGAGCAAATGTGATTATCAGGACTGCGCCGTTCTCTACCGGACCAACGCTCAGTCCCGTCTGATTGAGGAAAAATGCTTACAGCACAACGTCCCCTACCGCATGGTGGGCGGCGTGAATTTCTATCAGAGAAAGGAAATCAAGGATATCCTGGCGTATTTGAAGACGGTCGATAACGGGCAGGATGACTTATCGGTTCTGCGGATTATCAATGTGCCGAAGCGCGGGATCGGTGCCACCAGCGTGGGCCGTGTCCAGGCGTTTGCCTCCGAGCGCGATTACAGCATTTACGACGCATTCTGCAGAGCGAAGGCCGTGCCGGCGCTTGGCAAGGCGGCAGACAAAATACTGGCATTTACAGAACAGATTGAAGATTTCAGAAGCAGAATCACAGAGGTCGATTACTCTATCCGGGATCTGATTGAAGACGTTCTGGACGAGACGGGATATCAGAAGGAACTGGAAGCAGAGGGAGAGATCGAGTACCAGACCCGTCTGGAAAATATCGAGGAATTGATTAACAAGGCGGTCAGCTTTGAAAAAGAGCACGACGGAGGGACTCTGTCGGAGTTTTTGGAGGAGGTTGCCCTGGTGGCCGATGTGGACCGTATGGATGATTCGGAGAACCGGGTCACCCTGATGACATTACATAGCGCCAAAGGACTGGAGTTCCCGAGGGTCTATTTAAGCGGTATGGAAGACGGACTCTTCCCGAGCATGATGTCGATTTCTTCTGATGATAAGGACGAGGTGGAGGAGGAACGGCGTCTCTGTTACGTGGGAATTACGAGAGCCCAGGAATTCTTAATGCTGACGGGAGCCAGACAGAGAATGATAAACGGTGAGACGAGATATTCCAAGGTCAGCCGTTTTGTGGAGGAAATTCCTTCCGATTTACTGGAATGTGAGAAGCTGGAGCCGAGGCTTTCCTCGTTCCGCCGCAGTTCTGATTTCGACGACAGCGATTTGCCGTGGGGCAGCGGAAGCAGCGGCGCAGGCAGCGGTGCCGGCAGCAATGCCGCCCGTTCAGGAAGTTCCTGGGGCGCCAGCGAAGGGAGAACCGGTGTCCAGACTGCCGCAAAGGCAGCCTGGGGGCAGAAGAAAGCCGCGGGTGTCAGCAGCGTTGGCCCGGGCAGCAACGCATACGCCTCAAAGACGGCGGAGCCG
>CAUEKH010000358.1 GCA_959018155.1 uncultured Hungatella sp. | reverse complement strand
AACTGGACGAAGCGGCCAAGATTGACGGCTGCAGCTATTACGATATTTTCTTCCGGGTGGTACTGCCGTTAATTGTACCGGCCCTTGTAACCTGCGCCATCTTCTCTTTTATGTGGAAATGGGATGATTTCATGGGGGCGCTGCTCTATTTGAACAAGCCGACCATGTACCCGGTGACGCTGGCCTTAAAAATGTTCTCGGACCCGACCTCTATTACAGACTGGGGCGCGATGTTTGCCATGGCGACACTGTCCATTATACCGATTTTTATGATTTTCGTATTTTTCCAGAAGTATCTGGTTGAAGGAATCAGCACGGAGGGATTGAAAGGATAGAAATGGAAAATTTATATTTTGATGAGAGCCGGAGCGCGGCAGTGCGTTCCGGCGGTGATACGAAAAAAATTCTCGAGGCCATTGCCAATCATTTTACAGGAAATAACCCGGCTATGCCGTTCCGGTTTAAAATGGACTTTGACAATGGAATAATCTGCGATAAGGCGGGAAGATACCAGTTTGATTTTGACAGACGGTTCCCTGAAGCGGAAATAGAAAATGGCTGTGTGGCATATGGAAAATTGTGGAGCCATGAGGACAGGAAATCCGGATTTGTGATTCGATGTATCGGTCCGACTGCCGGCTGGGTCAATGGCGAGGCGGTTTTTAAGTCCCAGCCGGGTCAGGAGACTGGCCGGGCCGAGGTGGTGATTGATACGACTCTGAAGAAAGGCTGGAATTATTTCTGGTTTTACACAGAGAAGACGGAGGCGGGATTTGGGTTTGAATTTGGAAACCGGATGCCTCAGTGGGATCCCTGCCTCTTTGATTCCCCGCTTCCGGAACGGGAAGGGGAGATGGGCTGGGTTTACAGCGGCCCCCTCGATGAGTGCCCGGGAGTGGAGGAGATGGAAGGGATTGCCTGGTATCCGAGGGATACGCAGAACGGCTGCCATGAGGAAGGCTGCCACAGCTTCGCCTGTCCATCCGAGGTGTTCGGGGAGGCCTGGAGCGGTGTTTCCTACGCGAAAGCGGCGGTTGTGATGAAAAGAAAAGGAACATTTTCTGTCAACGGGATAAGCGGTGTGAAAGCCGATGTGATTCTGGATGGACGCGTTGCGGACTGCGGGCAGCCATTCGAACTGGAAAAGGGAGAGCATACGGTTTTAATCCGGTTTGAGAAATCGGCGGAAAAAGAACGGGAACGGATTTGTTTCGAAGTGAAGGGCGGCTGTATCGGACAGCCTGTGCCGGTTCGGGGGTATCGGGGAGTATGGCTGTATCTGGGGCCATTTTCACCCGCGTCGGAACCGGAAATACCGGAACTGCTGGAAATGAACCGGATATACCGGGATGGCGCTGTCACAAGATACTGGCAGACCGATGTTTCACACGGAGTAGTCAGAATGTGCGTGGAAGAGCAGTTATACGGGAGATGGACCTATCCCATGGGGGTGACTCTCTACGGGCTTCTGAAAACATCGGATTATCTTGAAAAAAATGATTACAGAGAATACACGAAAAAGTACGTGGAGCAGATTACGGCCTGTCATGAGTACGCGCTTTTTGACCGGGAACGGTTTGGATTTCCGGCCGTCAACCACCAGATTTGCTGGCTGACGGAACTGGATGACTGCGGATCCTTCGGTTCTCTGATGCTGGAATGCAGGAAACGCTGGGAGAACCCGTCAGCGGATCAGATGGCTGAAATAATCGCGGATCACATGATGAACCGTCAGCGCAGACGGCCGGATGGCGTATTCTGCCGCGGTGATGATACCATGTGGATTGACGACCTCTATATGAGCGTCCCATTTCTGGTCCGTTACAGCCAGCTGACCGGGGACGGGAAGTATCTTGACGAGGCGTGCAGACAGATGATGCTGTTTAAACGGTATTTCTTTATGGAAGATAAAATGCTGATGTCCCATATCTATGATATGCGAAGGGAAAAGGCGAACCGGATTCCGTGGAGCAGAGGCAACGGCTGGGTTCTGTTCTCACTGTCGGAACTGCTTGCCGTCCTTCCGGAGTCCCACAAACAGTACGGAGAGATTCTGACTTTCTTTAACGAGATGGCTTCCGGAATCCGGAAGGTGCAGGGCGTTCACGGCTTGTGGCATCAGGTGCTCGACGATCCGACGACGTATGAGGAAAGTTCTTCAACCGCCATGTTTATCTGTGCGCTTACCAGGGGAATTAAGAACCGGTATGGCGATGAAACGACGCGGAAGGTGTGGAAAGAGATGGCGGAATCTGCCTGGAACGGACTGATAAAGTATGCGGTAGATGGCGATGGCAATGTGTATGGCGTATGCCAGGGGTCCGGCTGTTCCTTCAGCCGCCGCTATTATAGAAATCTTTCCTGGAAATACAACGATCCTCATGGTATCGGCATTGTGCTGATGGCCGGGGTGGAGATGAGCCTCTGTCTGGAGGAAGAGGAGAGTTGATGGCAAAATGGCTGGCCAGCCGTTAAAAGGCCGTATACAACTGCCATAGAAGTTATGAGAAATCAACTGCCGATCCGGCAGTATAAGAAATAAAAAGTGAGGGTGACAATCATGAAAAGAATTTGGAAACAGGCGACCGCATTTACCATGGCGGGAATCGTTGCAGCGGGGCTGCTGACTGGCTGCGGGGCGAAAACAGCCAGCACGGAGGAGAAAACCGCGACAAAAGCTGTGACAGAAGAAAAGTCGGACAAAGAGACGGTAATCCGAGTATGCTGGTGGGGAAACCAGACGAGAAATGATGGGACAGTCAAGGCTCTCGATATGTATGAGGCAGAGCATCCGGGAGTTAAATTCGAAGTAGAGTTCTCTGATTTCAGCGGCTACTGGGATAAACTGGCCACCCAGGCAGCAGGCGGAAACCTGCCGGATATTATTCAGATGGATTACCGCTATATCAAGCAGTATGCGGAAAAGAAGCAGATCATCGACCTGGATCCGTATATTGAAAGCGGTGCAATCAATACGGCGGACGTTGCCGACAGTATCATGGAGACGGGACGGGTAGATGGAAATGTCTACGGAATCGTATCCGGTACACAGGCGATGGCCCTGCTGGTGAACACGGGTGCGCTGGCTGAAGCGGGAGTGACGCTTCCGAAGCAGCCGACATGGGATGAACTGTTTGAAGTGGGAAAAGTGGTCCATGAAAAAACAGGTCAGTTTCTCAATATTCCGAGTGGTGACGAACTGAATATGCTGTATATGGCGAGAGCCGTAGGCCAGACGATGTTTAATGAAGCCGGTGACGGTCTTGGAATGCCAGACGAGACGGTAGCCCTCCGCTATTTTTCCAGATTGAAAGAGACGCTGGACGGAGGTTACCACCTCTCCCCGGAGGAAGTGGCAGAAGGTATGACCAGCCAGCTCAGCAATTTCGCGGCAGGAAAAGAGTGGTGTAACTTTATCAATTCCAACCAGATAACGAATACGATCAGCCAGTGCACGGAGGATGTGGAATACGATATTTACATGTATCCGACAGAGGCGGACGCCACGCAGCAGCCTATTTTCTTAAAGCCATCTATGTTCTGGAGTATAACAGAAGATTCCGCTAACCCTGACATTGCGGCCGATGTGATCGATTATCTGACCAATTCCGTGGAAGCGAATAAGGAAGCTTTAAAAGGAGAAAGAGGAGTTCCCGTATCCAGCGTGGTTTCAGAGGCGATTGCAGATGTGGTGGATGAGTCGACAGCGAGAATTAATACCTATGTGTCTGAAGTTGCGAAAATAGC
>CAUEKH010000357.1 GCA_959018155.1 uncultured Hungatella sp. | reverse complement strand
CGGGATGGCAAGTACGATCTCATGGGCGGCATGTATTACATAGACGGTTTTGAAGAAATTTATAATTATCCAAAGTATACGATGGGGTCCAACTATTCCCTGCTGATGTACCGGAGAGATGACGAGAGTATTAAAAATTTCGACCATACAACCTTAAATGGCAAGACGATTGGCGTATTCAAAAACGCGGTTAAGAAGATTGACCGGCTGGAGAAATTCTTGAGTTTTAACCATATCGAGTGTGAACTGCGGTATTACGATACGGTCGAGGATTACCAGAACTGCCTGGATAACAAAGAAGTGGATTTACTGTATGGAAATGATGTCTACACGAATGAGAACTACAATGTCGCGGCTAAAATCGAGGCGGATCCTTATTACCTTGTTACCGCGCATCGCGATCCGGAACTGTGTGAACAGTTAAGTGAAACCATGAGTGCCATCTATGCCGCCAATCCCAATTTTGCGGTGGAACTCTATGAGAAATATTTTCCGGATACGTATATCAATACCATTGATTATTCCGAGCAGGAGAAACTCTTCCTTCAGGACAGCGCGCCGATCCGGGTAGCTGTGATGGAGGAGATGACTCCGATATTTTACAAAATGGACGGGGAATTTAAGGGGATTATTCCTGACTGCCTTGGCCTGATCACAGAGCGGACGGGGCTTGAGTTTGAATTTGTCTGTGCCTCTTCCTACGGAAATGTCAGCGCTCTTCTGGAAAATGGGGAGGCGGACATCATTGGCTGCTATATGGAAAATGATCGTGCCGCGGACGCGGAGGGCCTTGCCCGCACTGCGCCGTTAGTCTACCTTGATACCACCCTGGTCCGCAATAAATATACAGATTTGTCGAAAGAGGGGCTTGTGATGGCGCTGCCCACAGGCAGAAGGCCGGAAATCGTAAGCCAGAACACTGTGGTCGAGTATTACGAAAAGTATAAAGACTGTCTGAAAGCCGTCAACAGCGGAAAAGCGGACTATACCTATATCCCCAGTTCTACTCTGGAATCGCTGTATGCGAAGGATTACTATGCCAACATTACGATCTCGGCTGACACGGCGCAAAAAGAGCAGATTACGTTTGCTCTGCCCTGGCCGGTGAACGTTCAGCTTTATTCTGTATTAAACAAGGCCATCGGAAACCTGACAGAGGCAGAGATAAGCGAAATAGTAACCCGGAACCTTCTGCCGACCCCGGCAGCGCCGGTCACACTGAAATCGCTGTTTTACACGAATCCCGTGATGGTGATCACCGTATCGATCGGTCTTGTGGCATTAATTGCTGCCGTGATTATTTTATTGAATTTCTATAAGATGAAGGATCGGATTATGCGTGTCAAGCTGGAAAAAGCCGAAGAGAACAGTCAGGCGAAATCCGATTTCCTTTCCCGCATGTCCCATGAGATCCGGACTCCGATGAACACGATTATCGGTCTGACGAATCTGGCCATGATGAGGGAAAATGTAGCCCCTGTCATTAAGGAGGATTTAAGTAAGATTGATTCAGCGGCGAATTTCCTGCTGGCTTTACTGAATGATGTGCTGGATATGTCCAAGATTGACAGTAACAAGATGAAGCTGGAGAAAACGTCGTTCTGTATGGACGATGTGGTAAACCAGCTTACCGATATGTTTGCGCTGCAGGCGCGGCAGAAGCAGCAGAAACTGATATTTGACTATGATGTGCAGGATACTTACTATGTGGGAGACCGGCTGCGCCTGAATCAGATATTGACCAATCTGCTCTCTAATGCCTGTAAATATACCGACAAAAACGGCCGGATTCAAGTCACGATTCGGGAGAAAGACAAAAAGGACGGAGAAGGGGAACTCTTCTTTTCTGTCCGCGATAACGGCGTTGGCATCAGCCCCGACGATCAGGAGAGGATTTTCCATTCGTATGAACAGGTCTCAGAGAGAAGAACGAATGCTCCTGGCACCGGTCTTGGCCTGGCGATCAGCCGGAGTCTGGTAGAAATGATGGGAGGCAGACTGGTGGTAGACAGCGCCCTGGGGGCGGGATCAGAATTTTATTTTACGCTTCGTCTCCCTGTCATAAGCGAAGCGCCGGAGAATGAAAAACAGCAGAACCGGCCGCCTGTTTCTCTTGAGGGAATGCGCGTTCTTCTTGCGGAGGATAACGATATCAATGCGGAGATTGCCGTGGAACTCCTTAAATTGCAGCAGGTGGAAGCCGAACGGGCCGCCAATGGCCGGGAGGCCGTGGAACTGTTTGCTTCCCACCCGGAAGGCTACTATGATGTAATCCTGATGGATGTCAATATGCCGGTTTTAGACGGACTGAAGGCAACCATGGAAATCCGGGCGATGGAGAGGAAGGATGGCGCGGTCATCCCCATCCTGGCCATGACTGCCAACACGTTCCAGGAGGATCGGGAAAAAGCGCAGGAGGCCGGTATGACGGGCTTTCTGCCGAAGCCGTTTGATGTCAGCCAGCTTTACGAGGCTCTTGAGAACAGCGCCGTCCCAACGAATTTAAACGGTACAGAAAATTGATTAAGATGGATAAAATGACGGGTGCGCCGCCGGAACGATTGAAAAAATCGGAACGGCGGCGTTTTCTGTTTAAGACGGTGACCTGTGCGTGGAGCGTGCAGGTGATCGTTTTCCGTAAGGGGATTGGCGAAAGGGCCGAACTGTGGTATAATGTAGCAATCAGGGCGGAAGCTGGAGGGCAAATCCATGGTATTTCACATTTTCAATTCATTTAATCCCACGTAGAATTCAGTAATCGACAGATCGTGACAGAGCGCTGTGAAGAACAGGGCTTATTTCGTGTACCGAAAACAGGAAAATGGAGAGAAAAATGAAAAGTAAAAGGAACCTTTTTCTGATGTATGGGATTTCGCTGCTGCAGGGTATGATCTTTTACGGACCGATTGCGACTCTGTACCGCAAGGCAGCCGGAGTCTCTGTATTTCAGATAACATTGATTGAAAGTATTTCACTGGCGCTCTGTATTATGCTGGAGATGCCGTGGGGGATCGTCGCGGATAAGATGGGCTACCGCAAAACGATGATAATTAACTGTCTGATTTACGTTGTGTCGAAAGTCGTTTTCTGGCGCGCCCATGGTTTTGGAGGCTTTCTGCTGGAACGGGTCATGTTAAGCGTTGTGATGGCAGGTCTTTCCGGCTGCGACGTGAGTCTCCTGTATCTGTCCTGCCGGGAAGGGGAGAGCCACCGGGTATTTGGTATCTACAGCGCCTTAAATACAGTGGGGCTTCTGCTGGCCGCGCTGGTGTACTCGGCAGTGATTGGAGAACGTTACAGGCTGGCCGGATTTTTAACGGTGCTCACTTACGGGGCTGCCGCGCTTCTGTCATTCGGGCTGGTGGAGCCTCCGCGCCGCGCCAGGGTGGAAAAGAGAGAAGGGGGCGCGGCGGAGAATGGTGGAAACGGAAATTTCCGAAAATACCTGCTGGAGGTGGTAAGAGACTGGCGTTTCCTTCTGCTTTTGATTGGCATGGCGTTTCTGGCTGAGACGAATCAGACGATTACCGTATTTTTAAGTCAGCTTCAATATGAAAAATGCGGAATTATCCCCGCTGATATGGGCTATATCTATATTCTGGTAACGACAGCCGGGATGGCCGGAATCTGGTCGTCCAAACTGACCGGAAGGCTCGGAGTCAGACCCTGTACATTTTTGCTGTTTGGTATGGGCGGCGGCGCCTGTCTGGTGATGGCATTTACAGACAGCGCGTTTCTGTCGGTTGGGGGCGTGGGG
>CAUEKH010000356.1 GCA_959018155.1 uncultured Hungatella sp. | reverse complement strand
GTGGACGGAGACGACGTTTACATCATCGAGGTAAATCCGCGTTCCTCCCGTACAGTCCCGTATATCAGCAAGGTGACGGGAATCCCCATCGTGCCTCTGGCCACCAGAATCATCTGCGGCCATACCATTAAGGAACTGGGCTATACACCGGGACTTCAGCCAAATGCCGATTATATCGCCATCAAGATGCCGGTCTTCTCCTTCGAGAAAATCCGCGGCGCCGATATCAGCCTTGGCCCGGAAATGAAATCCACCGGCGAGTGTCTCGGCATCGCAAAGACCTTTAACGAGGCGCTTTACAAGGCATTTGCCGGCGCCGGCATCAGACTTCCGAAGTATAAGAACATGATCATCACGGTAAAAGATGGTGATAAGGA
This sequence comes from uncultured Hungatella sp., assembly GCA_959018155.1. Taxonomy (GTDB): domain Bacteria; phylum Bacillota; class Clostridia; order Lachnospirales; family Lachnospiraceae; genus Hungatella. Next base: position 3,381 of record CAUEKH010000356.1, on the reverse strand, counting down.
AGAAGTGGTGGACATCGCAAGAAGGTTCCAGGCACTGGGCTACCGTATTTTCTCCACCTCAGGAACCGCGAAGCATTTAAATGCCAACGGAGTAAAAGCGCTGGCAGTCCGCAAGCTGGAACAGGAATCACCCAACTTACTTGACTTAATTCTCGGCCATGAGATTGACTTAGTCATCGACACGCCGCCTCAGGGTGCAGAGCGCAGCCGTGACGGCTTTATAATAAGAAGAAATGCGATTGAGACCGGCGTTACGGTTTTAACCTCCCTCGACACAGCGGCAGCGCTTGTGACGAGCATGGAGAACCGGGCGAAAGAACTGACGCTGATTGATATTGCGACGGTGTAGAAGCCGCCGGCTGGCGGAAAATGCCAACTGACATTGACATGATAAAAGTATTAGAGCCTTGAGTCTGTATTCATATAGTGAGCCGTCTCTTGTCTGCCTGACAGGAGGTGGCTCACTATATGATTTCAGATTCAAGGCTCTTATTATTTGATAATGGAAATCCTTAGCATGATTCCATTGTTTGATGGTACTTAAAAAATTCAACCGTCTCTGAAATGCTTGCCTCGTCCCGGAAGATTTCCAGCGCCTTTCCCATTTCCACAGCAAAATCCACATAACCGTTAGGACGTGCTGTAATGAGCATTCCGTCACGGACTGCCAGGTCATCAGAAGTGCGAATGGAGTTTTCCCATCTAAGAAACCGTACTGTTCCAACAGGGTGACTCCGGCACAGATTGCACCGAGAAAGGTCATTTCGCGGTTCAGACCGGATAGAAAGTCGTTAAGGCTTTCACTCATAACGTTCTCAATCGCTCCGCCCGGAATAATGAGCGCACGTACGTCTTCAGCAGGAATGTCATTGAAAGAAACATCCGGCGTTACCAGAAATCCTTCTGTTGTTCGAATTTCCCTGTTTTCAGCTGCACAGTATTTTACGTTTTGAATTTCCTGCTCTGAGTATTTCAGAAAATATCCCAGCAGAACAATTTCATAGAAGCAGCAGTCGTCGTAAATCAGAAAATAATTGGTCATAACTTCCCCCTCATGCGTATAATCGCTGATGTATGGTAAAAAATGATTTTATCTAAGGTTAATCATACCACAGGAGACAGGAAAAGTCTTTCCGGAGTTATAAAAGAAATAAGAACGTACGTTCGAAAAACACTTGACTCAGATAAAAATAGCTGGTAAAATAGAGACAGAAAAAGGCCGAAGCCATACTGATTCTACATCTTTCTGAATGGAGGTAACAGATGCAGCGATCTGAAAATCGAACTTATATCGCAATTGATTCGAAGGCATTTTACGCCTCAGTGGAATGTGTGGAACGCGGTCTGGATCCGCTCACCACAAATCTCGTTGTAGCTGATGCAGGAAGAACGGAGAAAACGATTTGCCTTGCGGTTTCTCCATCTTTAAAATCTTACGGAATCCCGGGGCGCGCCAGATTATTTGAGGTGGTACAGAAGGTTAAGGAAGTGAATGCCAGGCGGCGTAATGACGCTCCGGGTCATACTTTTTCAGGCAGTTCATCAGATAATCAGGAGTTGAAAGCGAATCTCGGATTATCTCTGGCTTACATCACAGCGCCGCCGCGGATGGCGCTTTATATCGAATACAGTACCCGAATTTATAATATCTATTTAAAATATGTTGCCCCCGAGGATATCCATGTCTATTCGATTGACGAGGTTTTTCTGGATGTGACCGATTATCTGCAAACTTACAGTCTTACAGCCCGCGAACTGGCCAGAAAGATGATTCTGGACGTGCTTCAGACGACAGGAATCACGGCTACCGCCGGTATTGGCACGAATCTGTATCTCTGCAAGATTGCCATGGATATCGTAGCCAAACATATCGAGCCGGATGAGAATGGAGTACGGATTGCCGAACTGGATGAGAGAAGTTACCGCCGCATTCTGTGGACCCATCAGCCTCTCACAGATTTCTGGCGCATAGGAAGAGGATATGCAAGAAAGCTGGAGGAACACGGACTCTATACGATGGGAGACATTGCCAGATGTTCCCTGGGAAAATCCACGGATTATTATAATGAAGATTTGCTCTATAAGCTGTTTGGGATTAATGCCGAACTCCTGATTGATCATGCGTGGGGCTGGGAACCATGCACGATCGCCGATGTCAAAGCGTATAAACCACAGGAGAACAGCATCGGTTCCGGCCAGGTACTGCAGTGCCCCTACGAGAATGGGAAGGCGCGTCTGATTGTCCAGGAGATGACCGATCTCCTCGTGCTGGATTTGGTGGATAAGGGACTGGTGACCGATCAGATTGTGCTTACGATCGGTTATGATATCGAGAACCTGATCCGGCCGGAGATAAAGAATCAATATCAAGGACCTGTTGTAACCGACCACTATGGCCGGCAGATTCCCAAGCACGCCCATGGAACCGCGAACCTGGGACGGAAAACTTCATCCACAAGGCTGATTATGGACGCGGTCATGGAACTTTTCGATCGGATTACAGATAAGAACCTGCTTGTTCGCCGGGTTTACGTTACTGCAAATCATGTGGAGGAAGAAAGCGGTATTACGAAACAGGAAACGTTCGAACAGCTGGATTTATTTACGGATTACGATGCCCTCCAGAAAAAGCGGGAACAGGAGGAACTGGAGTTGGAACGGGAAAAACGGATACAGAAAGCCATGCTGGATATTAAGAAGAAATTCGGGAAGAACGCCATTTTAAAGGGCATGAATCTTGAGGAAGGCGCGATGACTGTGGAACGCAATCATCAGATTGGAGGTCATAAGGCATAACGTTTTAAGGAGGCTGCAGATGCAGAAAAAGACAGAGAATCCTCATCGTTACGATGATATCATAGATTTGCCCCGCCATGTTTCCACATCTCATCAGCACATGGCGGTTTCCGATCGCGCCGCGCAATTTTCCCCCTTTGCGGCATTAACAGGGTATGAATCGGCAGTTCAGGAGACCGCGCGGCTGACGAATCAGAAGGTGGAACTCGATGAGAACAGCAAAGAGGCTCTGAATAAGAAATTCATGCTGGTGCAGGAAAAACGGAAGGAACATCCGGCGGTCACCGTCACATATTTCGTTCCGGATGACAGGAAAGACGGCGGTTCCTATGAAAATGCAGAGGGAAGAGTGAAGAAAATACAGGACTTTGAAGGCGTTCTGATTTTCATGGACGGAACAAGGATTCCGCTTGAGGACATCGTTGAGATAGACAGTGAGATATTTTCGCTGATGGAACCGTAAGAGATAAAAGCTAAAAGATAAAAAGCTAAGAGATAAAATAGCTAAGCGATAAAATGACAGGAAAAAATTGACAAGAACTTTGATTGATGCTAAGATGAAGAAAGAAATTTTGAAAGGGTGAG
>CAUEKH010000355.1 GCA_959018155.1 uncultured Hungatella sp. | reverse complement strand
AAATGGGTGATTGCGCTTCCTGGGTCTTTAATATTAAATTTCATAATGGATTCCTCCTTATTTGACGTGATTTGAATATTGTATGATGTAGTTTTAAAAACTACATCTGCTCTTTTTATATACAAGACATCGTGTTGGGGAAAAATGCAATGGATTTGAAAAAAATTAAGAAAATTAAGAATCAAAAGAAATGACTTTATAGCGCAGAGCCGGTAAACACAAAAAAGACAGTCATAGCATAAAGCCAGTAAACGTAAAAAAGACAGTCATAACATAAAACTTGTAATCACAAAAAAGACTGTTCAGCAGGAGAACAATCTTACTCCGGAGAACAGTCTTTTTATCTGGTTCTTATTTGATACTTATTTAGAGATACGCATACCCAAGCAGGTAAGCGGCCGCAATCGCCAGAAGTGTCGCGCCGATGGGGCAGAGTACGGAACAGAAGAATACGTCTCCGTAGATATCCCGGATTTTTTCTTTCGTGACAGCGGCGTAGCCGTTGATGGCGCCGCAGTGCGGCAGGGAATCAATGGTCCCGGCGCCCATGGTTGCCACGCGGTGAAGCGTTTCAAGGTTAATTCCTGTGTTCTGGAACATTTTCATACACGTTTCGAAGGTTACGTTAAGTCCTGCCATACAGGAACCGGACAGACATGCTGTGATGCCTGCGAAGCCGGCGGCTGTCAGGAACGGATCCCATTTTAAGGCTGCCACAGTCTGCGATAAGTTCTCAAAGACGGGAGTGCTGGTAACGAGCGAAGCGAATCCGACGATAATCGCAGGGTTGATAATGGATAAGCCTGCATTCTGGAATGAAACTCCCACTGCGTCGGAGAGCGCCTTCTGGTCGTGCGGAAGGTATTTCCACAGACAAATCACACAGAGAATCAGGGAACATAACATTCCTGTCTCAATGTCAAAACGGAAGGCATTTGTAAGGATAAAAAGGACTGCAATCGGAATGCAGGGGAGTACCCAGTGGGGCAGATTTTTTTCCGCCTCAGTCTGGGCGGCCAGTTCCTCAGGACGGGGGACAAAGTGTTCCCCGCGCTTTTTGGCCCGCATACCGGAACGGTACTCATGTACCAGGATAACGATGGCAAATGGAATCCAGCCGATTAAACCGACCTGCCATCCAGCTGAAATTGTGGTGCCCAAAAGCTTGACGCCGACCGCATTCTGCATCGTCGGGGCGAAGGGGCCTGTCATGGCGTAGGTGCACGTCCCGGCCGTCCACGCACCGATCCAGAGTCTCCGCGGCAAATCGGCACGCCGGAGCATACTGATGGCGATTGGAGTACAGGCGAAGAACGCTACGTACATACTGATGCCCCCGATAGTCAGCACGGAGCCGAGAAGGCAGAGGGCAATCATTACGTATTTCGTGCCGAAGGTGTTACAGAGGATGTTTGCGATCGATTCCGTAGCACCGCTGATCTCCATCAGCCGGGACAGCAGGGCGCCTAAGAGGAACATGGGGAGATAGCTGGCAACAAAATTTCCCATCCCGGGCATCATGGTCTTCATGATACAGTCATAGACATTCAGCCTCAATAGAATACAGAGCAGGGCTGCTGAAAACATACTTGCAAGGATAATATGCAGTCCTTTATACGATAATACAGCTAATAAAATGACACAAAGCGCAATCCAGAGTATGTCCATGGTGCCCCCTTTATACGTAAACGAGTCCTAAGAGATTAGCCGCTATAATAGCCAGGGCCACTGCGCCAATCGGGCAGAGTACGGAACAGAAGAAGACATCCCAGTAAAAATCTTTCAGCTTCTGTTTGGTGATAGTGGCATAGCTGTGTAAAGCCCCACAGTGCGGGAGTGTGTCGAAGGTACCGGCTGCAATGGTTGCGACGCGGTGCAGTGTCTCTAAATTCAGGACGCTTCCGTACATATCGACGCACGCCGGAAGTGTGATGTTGATACCTGCCATACAGGAACCGGAGAAGCAAGCGCCCAGTCCGGCCATACCGGCAGCCGTTACGAGAGGATCCCAGCGCAGCTGGATGGCGGTAGCCGCCAGATTGGCGAATGCCGTGGTGCTGGTTACCAGGGAAGCGTATCCGACTACAACGGCCGGATTTAAGATTGCAAGACCTCCGTTTTTGAACGAATTGGCAATCATGTCAGACCAGGTCTTCCCGTTGTGCGGGAGGTATTTCCACATCAGCACCAGGCTGATGATAATGATGATGAGCATTGCGATCTCAAGGCTCATGTTAAATGCGTTTACAAGGATGAACAGAGTAAGAATCGGCACACACGGAAGTGCCCAGTGAGGCAGATTGCTTCCTTCATCATAAATCTTATCTTCTTCATGAGCGACGAAACATTCGCCCCTCTTTTTGGCCTTTAAACCGGCGCGGTATTCGTGAATAAAAATGAGAACCGCAAATGGAACCCAGCCGATCAGTCCGATCAGCCATCCGGCCGATGCGGTAGTGCCTAACAGTTTAATTCCGACCGCATTCTGCATGGTAGGAACGAATGGGCTTGTCATTGCGTACGTCGAGGTACCGGCAATCCATGCGCCGACCCAGAGGCGGCGGGGAAGATTTGCCCTGCGAAGCATACTGAGCGCTACCGGTGTACAGGCGAAAAATGCGACATAGATATTAATTCCGGCCAGCGTCGTGATTGAGCCAATCAGGACGAGTGGAATCATGATATATTTTGTTCCGAATACAGAGCAGAGAGCGCGCGCCAGAGTCTCAGTTCCGCCGCTGGCGTCGAGAATCGTGGAAAGCAGTGCCCCAAGAATAAATAAGACAAAGTAATTAGCGATAAAGTTACCGGTTCCGCCCATCATGGTAGTCAACAGAGCTTCGTAGACATTCATTTTCAGCAGCAGAGCCAGCACAGCGGCCGCGATAAAAGCTGACAATATAACGTGGACTCCCTTGTAGCTTAAAAAGGCCAGCAGTACGACACTTATAATGATAATCAGTACCCCAATACCAGTATTCATTTGCAAATTCCCCCAAGATTTCTGTCATTTAGATTGAAATAAATTAGTAACTGGATGCTCCGGCTGATGCGTGGATCAGTTCGCCTGTTATTCCGCTGGAAGCATCGCTTGCTAAAAAGAGAAGGATTTCTGCAATCTCTTCCGGCTCGCAGTTGCGCGGTTTGATTGGCTTTCCTGTGGCGTAACGGCGCATTCCCAGTTCGCTCGCATTTCCGTGGCCATTGGTGAGCAGCGGCGTATTGATTCCGCCAGGGCAGACGGCGTTGCATCTGACGTTGGTGTCCGCGTAGGTGAAGCCGATATTCTTTGTCATGCCGACAACGGCGTGCTTCGACATGGTGTATCCGAGGCCGCCCCGGAAACCGACGGTACCGGCAATGGAGGCCACCGTTACGATGGAACCCTTATCAGCCGCCAGCATGTGAGGAGGCACTGCTTTGATGGCATATAACGGCCCATACATATTAATCGCCATCATTTTTTCAAACAGAGCGTCATCCGTCTCCAGAACCGTATAGAAGCTGTCGAATACGCCGGCGATATTGAGCAGTGCATCAATTCTTCCGTATTTTTCAATCGTCTCCGCCACAATCCTGTTAATGGCCTCCCGATCCGCAACGCTGGCGCATACCGGAGTCACGTTCGTGTGTTCCCGGGCGAATTCCTCCAGCCAGTCGGTTCTGATGTCGATGGCCACAATCGTTGCCCCTTCTTCGGTAAACCGCTTTACCGTGCTTTGCCCTACACCAGAATTTCCGCTAGTCAACAATACTACCTTCTCTGC
>CAUEKH010000354.1 GCA_959018155.1 uncultured Hungatella sp. | reverse complement strand
AGAAGAAAATCAGGATTTTTAGATGCGGTCCGCGACGGCAGAGCTGTGGTTTCGCAGGTCAACATCGTTTCGGGAAAATTCAGCATGGATTCCGGTTATGAACTGGCCGGCCGGCTGCTTCAGAATGACAGTGAGATTGATTCCATATTCTGTGCCACAGACAGTATCGCCATAGGCGCGGTTTTGCGCCTTCGTGAAATGGGAATCAGAGTTCCGGAGGAGGTGTCAGTGGCCGGGATCGGTGATTCCGAAATTTCCAGAGTCTGCGTGCCGAAGCTGACCACGGTTCATTATTTTTATAAGACCAGCGGCGAGGAGGCGGCTCAGATGCTTGTCAATATGCTGAACTCCGGAGAGCAGATTCGCCGGGAAGTCAAGATGGGGTATCAGATTATACCAGGAAAGTCTACAAGGCAGACAGAATAGAGAACGAAAAAAGCGATTGGAATAAGGAAGAAGACAGCGCCCTGCCGGCCAAAGCCGGCAGGGCGTTTCAATAAACAGAAACAACTCATTCCCATTGTGCAATCTGTATAAAAAATAAGAAACGGTTTGTGATAAAAGACTATTTACAAGAGGAAAAAGGTGGGTATATAATAAGAACAGGATATGAGAACGATTCCATAAAAACAAGAAAAAAACAGAAAAATCCTATAGAATATAAGAAGAGGGAAGGTGAGAACCATATCATAAAAACAGCCGGCAGAAGGAACTGCTAATAAAATGAATTGATATAAATATTTATCAGATAATATCAGATAAGTCAGTCATGCGGGAAACATATCACATGTCAACGAATTTATGTACAGGAGGGTAATTATGGATTACAGGGAGTCAGCAAAACAGGTATTTGAAAAGATTGGCGGGAAGAACAATCTGGTTTCGGCCGCGCACTGCGCAACCAGGCTGCGGCTGGTGGTTGTGGATGAGTCGAAGTGTGACAAATCCGCGATTGAAGAGATCGACGGAGTCAAAGGCGTGTTCAGCGCTTCAGGCCAGCTTCAGATTATTTTCGGAACGGGGACTGTCAACAAGGTGTACGATGAATTTATTGCAATAGCCGGGATTACGGCTGCCACCAAGGACGAGGTCAAACAGGCGGCCGCCAACAAGGCTAACCCGTTCCAGAGAGCCATAAAAGCGCTGGGGGATGTATTTGTACCGATCATTCCGGCCATCGTAGCCAGCGGACTTCTGATGGGACTGCTGGAAGGTATCTGCAAGGTATACCCGGCATTAGCCGGATCCGGCACGTATACGATTTTCCATCTGATGAGCAGCGCGGCATTTACGTTTCTTCCGGTGCTGATTGCATTCAGCGCGGCAAGAGTATTTGGCGGGAATCCATTTCTTGGCGCTGTGATCGGTATGGTTATGATTCACCCTGATTTACTGAATGCCTGGGCGGTTGCAGGGGCTGATTCGATTCCGACGGCTTCCGTCTGGTTCGGACTTTACAACATCAATTTAACCGGCTACCAGGGCCATGTTATTCCTGTGGTTATCGCCGTGTTCTTTATGTCGAAGCTGGAAAAGAAACTTCATAAAATCGTTCCTGAAATGTTTGATTTATTTGTCACTCCACTCGTCACAGTACTGGTAACCGGGTATGTGACCCTGACCGTATTCGGTCCGATTTTCTCCATTCTTGAAAATGGGGTGCTGGCCGGTGTGAAGTTCTTAATCACAATTCCATTTGGTATCGGTGCGTTTTTCGCGGGCGCCGTCTACGCGCCTACGGTTGTTGCAGGTGTACATCACATGTATAATGCCCTGGAGGCAGGTCTTTTAAGCGCGGAAGGAATCAATACCTGGATGCCGATTGCAACGGCAGCCAACGTGGCTCAGGGCGGAGCGGCGCTTGCCGTTGCCTTAAAGACAAGAAACAAAAAGGTGAAAGAACTGGCGCTTCCGGCTTCTCTCTCCGCATTTTTAGGCATCACAGAACCGGTTATCTTCGGTGTGAACTTACGGTTTATGAAGTCCTTTATCGCAGGCTGTATCGGCGGCGCGTGCGGCGCTATGACGGCGGGAATTTTAAAGGTGGGCGCTTCTGCCTACGGAATTACCGGTCTTTTCGGTTTCCTTATCACAACAGACTATATCTGGCAGTACGCACTCGTGATTATCGTAGCGGCAGCGGTGGCATTTGGAATTTCCTGGACACTGTTTAAAGATGAGAAAGAAGAGGGGAAGGCGGCTGACACGGGCAGAACGAATTTGGATGATTCGAAAGCGGCTTCCGGCGCGGTTAAGGCCACAGATGCGTCGAATGCAGCCGGCGCCACAAATGCAGCCAACACTATAAATGCAGCCAGCACCACAAATACGGCCGGTGCCACAAGCGCAGCCGGCGTCACAAATGCAGCCGGCGCCACAACCGCCTCTCATACTGTATACAGCCCGATCAAGGGAAATGTTATCCCCATGTCAGAGGTAAAGGATCCGACCTTTGCAGCCGAGGTTCTCGGTAAAGGCGCAGCGATTGTTCCAGCGGAAGGAAAGGTATTTGCACCGTGTGACGGAACGGTAGTTACCATCTTCGACACCTGCCACGCCATTGGCCTTCAGAGTGCGGACGGGGTGGAGATTCTGATTCACGTAGGGCTTGATACGGTGAACTTAGGCGGAAAACATTTCACTCCCCACATTAAGAGCGGAGATACCGTAAGAAAAGGTGATTTGATGCTGGAGTTTGACAGGGAGGCCATTCTGGCTGCCGGCTACGATATTACCACGCCGGTTATCATTTCCAACACCTACAACTACAAGTCGGTGGAAATGGTATCTGACGGCAGCACAGAGGCAGGCGATAAGCTGCTTGCGCTTTCTGACGGAGAGTAAGGCTTCGCGTTCCCTGTCTGCTGCCCAAAAAGCAGGCAGGGGATTATCCAGTTAGAGAAAGGAGTTAAGATGGCTGTGAATCAGAAATTAAATGGTGGAAATGAGGATCCATACCGCTTAAAATACCATCTGATGCCGCCAACGGGGTGGCTCAACGATCCGAATGGGCTGTGCCAGTATCACGGAGTTTACCACGTCTATTTCCAGTATGTGCAGGAGGACGCAAAGGGAGCCGGGAAGAAATGCTGGGGCCATTACACCAGCCGCGATCTTTTTTCATGGAAATTTGAAGGAATTTTCCTGTTGCCGGATCAGGAATTTGACCGGGGAGGAGTCTACTCCGGATGTGCCTTAACCGATGATGAAGGGATGCATTTCTTCTACACGGGGAATGTAAAAGAGGAGGGGGACTACGACTATATCCATGCCGGGAGAAAGGCGACGCAGGTTCTGGTTTCCTCCAAAGACGGGAAAGAGCACGGGGAGAAAAAGGTGTTGCTGACCAACCGCGACTATCCGGATTACTGTACTTGCCATGTCAGGGATCCGAAGGTCTGGCGGGAAAATGGAAGCTATTATATGGTTCTGGGAGCCAGAATTGAGCCGGAGGCCGGAGGGGAGAATCGGGGAGCGGTTCTTTTATACCGGTCGGAGAATCGGGAGTCCTGGACGTACGTAAGGACTGTAACGACGGCAGAACCATTTGGCTATATGTGGGAATGCCCGGATTATCTCGTATTTGGAAATGAGGCGTTTCTCTCTGTCAGCCCTCAGGGACTGGTCCGCGGTAAGTTTGAGAATCAGAATGTCTATCAGTCCGGTTATATGAAAATGGCCGGTTCCATCACGGAAGGCGCGCCGGTGGAGGAAGGGTCATTTTGCGAGTGGGATATGGGATTTGACTTCTATGCGCCGCAGACGTTTGAGGA
>CAUEKH010000353.1 GCA_959018155.1 uncultured Hungatella sp. | reverse complement strand
CGTTTCGCTGAAATTACAGTACTCCGCTGCCGAAGAAAGTCCGAATCCATACTCCGTAAAATGTTCCTCGATATATTCGGTAATCTTCTTCTGAAGCCCTTCCTCATGGCTGCGGATATTTGCCATATAGTGACCGCACATGTCCATGGCAACCCGAAGAATGTAGGAGAACATCCATGCATCCGTCTGAATCCTGTCAATCTGTTCAAATACTTCCGCTAAGTTGACCGTCATACGGCTGTCGTACGCTCCAAGCAGCGTCAGCTTCATTTTAGCTATCAGAAGCTGTTCCATCGGTCCGCTGATCCGGCGTTTCAAATAATTTTCCTCCAGAATCCTCTGGAACCCTTCCTTGACCAGTTCCTGCTGCCCCGACTTAATCCACAGCACAATCTGATTCTTCAGTTCGTCGGTATAGTAGAAGGTCGCCTCCGTTCCGAGTTCCTCCTCCTGGCACCAGATAATCGCCCTCGTCTCCCTGTAATTGCCGCTCAAATTCATGCGGCTGCCGCACATCGTATAGGCGCTGTAAATATCACGCAGGCTGTAAAATATCGTACTTCCGACGCAGCACAGCATGGACTCTCTTTCCATCAGCAGTTTCAGTTCTGTCGCCTTTTCCGTCACAACATTCTGGTAATCCCTGCATTCCTCCCCGGTCAGCGGGAACAGCAAAACCAGCTGATCCATTCCGACGCTTCCCAGATATCCTGACAACTTCTCATTGCCGCTTATTTCTTCCAGCACCTCTTTTCTCCTCTGAATCAGTTGATTCCAGTAGCCGGCATCCACCTCATTTTCACTGCCAAACCCCACAAGAAGCAGACAGTAGCCGGCGGCATCCGTCTTAATACCCGCGCTTTCCGCCAGCCGCTTAATCTCTAAGTCAGACATGGTATTGGCACTTAAAACGCGGCTCCAGAATACGGAACGGAGAAGTTCCTTCTGCTCGCCCAGGGCATTTTTTAAGGTTGTATTGGTGTCTACCATCGTGCTGACCGACTGATAGAGGGCTGAAAATACATTTTCTGAAGCATCCTCCTCATGATCCAGCAGCTTCAGCGTACCGGAAATAATCCGGCTTCTCTTCTGCGCCATCAGTAAGGACAGAGAGAGGCACATGATAACCGTGGTTATATTCAACAGCCAGATAAAAATTTTCAAATTTCCCATCTGCATAAAAAGGTTCTGTTCCGGGATCACCGACACAATCTGAAGCCCGGTGGTGACGCTGGCCGTAATCGCAAAATTGTCTCTGCCGAACATTTCTTTCGGAAGGTTCGTCACCCCGCCGGTATCCTCCTTCAGGGAAAATGGCACTGCCGTCAGCCTCTCATTTCCGATCTGATACAGAATCTGCCCACCCGCATCCATAATGTAGGTCAGCCCGTTCCACGCATCCAGTTCCCCTAAAATGACCTGCAGATTCTCTTCATTTAAAAATACAATCGCAGTTGCCCCTGTATCCGCCCCTGCATACGGCGTCATAACTGTCGTATAAAAGATACCATTCCGTAACACCGCTCCGCTTTTTACCCTGGAACAGGGGTAAAAGGTAATCTTGATCCCTTTGTGGCCGTGCTCCTTCAATTCTTCCAGGGGTACATTTCCAAATTCATACGACTGCGGGTAAAACTGGGATAAATCCTGGCAAAAACTGTTGTCACTGACAAAAATATTGCTTCCGTTGCAAAGGATGCTGATGGTGTAAGCATCGTTGGCCGTTACCATATTCTGCCCGAACTGCCTGACCCGAAACAGCGTTCCGTAATCCTCCGATGTCATTTTCCCCCTGATAGCTGCCATTTTCTGAATATCGTAATTGCTGCCAATAGTGTTCACTGCCGATAAGCTGTCCGTTATGTTCTGGTTCAGCAGGAACTGCGCGTGGGACATCCGGGTCTTTGCCAGCCCCTTTGTCGTATTTTCCATATCGTAAAGCATATAAAAAATAGCAGCGTTCAGCAAAATGACCGGTATCAGAATAAACAGGATAAAGGATCGCCATATCTGAAACACAACGCTTTTCTTTCTTATTTTTCGCATCATCGCCGGTTCCCCCCTGTTTCCTTCTACAAATGTGGTAATAACTCTAATTCGTCCGGTACTGCCTGTCGTAGGCTGTCTGGTAGACCTCCAGCATCCGTTCCAGCCCCAATATCTGGAATTCTCTTACGTAGGAATCCCACTCCTCCTCGATATCTCTGGTTCCCAGGCAGAACAGCGCCTGATTCTCGTTTACATAATCATCGACCATGGATCTGATATTGGAAATCTCCGCGGATTCTTCTCTCGTCAGATTTAACGGAGGAACCACGCGATCCGGATCCGAATATTGAATTAAATGGTCACGGCACGCGAAATACAAAATTGGTTCTGTAGAGTATCTCTGTGCCGGTTCATCTTCCAAATACACTTCGCTCTCCCTTAATTTCGCAGTATTATTGCCGAATTTATTGGTAAATGTAATAGTCTGATTTGGTGTACCTTCCACTGTAATCCGCTGATACAGCGCTTTTTCTCCGTTCATGGCCACGGAACCTTCCGGCGGCTTCACCCAGCCCCTTCCCTCTTTGCCGTACCAGGCCATGAAGCTGGCTTCCTCCGAGTACCAGCCGTCAGCCCAGCGAAAGGCTGCCTCCGGATATTTGCAGCTGTTGGTAATTACGAAGCTGCCCGGCGAGACGCTTGTATAGAGATAGGAAGGCTGATACTGAAAACCAGCCGGCCCAATCAGCGGCTCTAAAATTTCGTACTGCTCAATTCTGTGATCCGGAGTAGAGTTGTACTCTCCCAGGTAGGTACAGGGCAAATCCGCCCTCACAACCCCAACCCTCACAGCGCTCTCATCCTGAAGAACCTGTTTAAACTGAGTTTCATCCTGAGTGAAGGAAGTGGTGTCGATGAGTCCCTTTTCAACCAGGCTGTGAATCCATTTCAGCCCTTCCCTGTATTCCTCTTTGTCGGGCGCAAACTGGATTTGTCCTCCCTCATCGAGGTATAAGTACATGGAGGATGGATCCTGAAGGTCGGAACTGTGCATATAGATAAACGAATTCATCAAATATTCAACGATCCCATTTTTCGGAAGAACATTTCCCATCATTCCTATTTCATCGGCAATTCCATTGCCGTTCGGGTCCTCATCCTTAAACGCCTGGAGGACCGCTTCAAATTCGTCCGTAGTCCCCGGCATATCCATCCCGACAGCCTCCAGCCATTCCTTATTAATCCAGGCACGGCTTCTGTACTGGTTATGTAAACAATCATTAATCGTTGGAAGTGAATAGATATGACCATCCGGGGAAGTGATTCTTTCCTCTACCGTTTCATCCTCTTCCATCACTTTTCTAAATTCTGCGCCATATTTCTCTATATAATCATCAAGAGGCAGAAATGTCCCGTCTTCCCCATAAAAAAGGACATCGTCAGAAGACAATTTCATTCCAAGAATCACATCCGGGAGGTTACCGGTACTAAGCATCAGATTCAATTTTTCTTTATAATTTTCTCTCGGAATCTCCTGCCATTCGATATGGATTCCTGTCTTTTCTTCATACCATTTTGTAAAATCCGCTTCCTTTAACGGTCCCACATACGTCTCGTCAACAGTTGCTATCTTAAGCGTTATCGGTTTCCTCACAATCGGGAACTCACCGGCTGGGGTTACCGTTTCGGCGGTATGAGCTGCACTGGTTTCTTTGGCTCTTTTGGATTCGCTGGTCGTTTTGGATTCGCCGGCGGCATTGGATTCGCCGGTCGTTTTGAATTTGC